>NZ_QTZH01000028.1:0-41821 GCF_003462585.1 Ruminococcus sp. OM04-4AA
TTACAAAAACGAAAAGGAGAATTCTTATGAAAGAAAACCCAAGAAAAGTATCTAAAAGTGCAATTAAAAAGCGAAAATGCATTAAATGAAAAAGAAGATTTCATTATGTTGCCAACAGTTGATTTTTGCTTTAAAGAGTTGATGCAAAATGAAAATGTGAGAAAAGGAATTATTGCAGCTATATTAAACAGGCGTCCAGATGAAATTGTAAATACTGAGCTTCTCCCCACAATCCTAAGAAAGGATTCGGAAGATGATAAGTATGGAATTCTAGATGTTCGGGTGCAGTTAGATAATGAAGTACAGATTGATTTTGAGATGCAGGTGGTTTATTATGATTATTGGGCGAATCGTACAATTTATTATTTGAGTAAGATGTATACGGAACAGATACGAGAAGGTGATAGCTATGATAGATTACAGAAATGTATTCAAGTAAGTATTCTTGCTCATGTATTATTTCAAGAAGATGATGAGTGTTATCGACGTATTTCGTTTTGTGATGTAAAGACGGGGAAGGAATATACAGATCTGATGGAAATGCATATTTTGGAACTGCCTAAATTACCGCCAGAACAAAAGAGTGAAACAGATTTAATGCAGTGGATGCGCTTTTTGAATGGTAAACGCAGGGAGGATTTTGAGAAAATGGCTAAGAAGAATTCTTGTTTTGAAGAAGCGTATAAAGAATTGGACAAATTAAGTGCGGACGAGAAAAAACGTCTTGAATATGAAGCAAGACAGAAAGCAATCAGAGATCGTGATATATTGATCAAGACGGGAGAAAACCGTGGACGTAAAGAAATTATTTTATCAATGATTGAAGCGGGACTGCCACTGGAACAGATTGCAGAAATCACGAAAGAAACTCTGGAAACGATACAAGAATTAAAGAAAAAGATGGGATAATGGTAAAAGGGCAGCTATTATAGTTGTCCTTTCTTTTTGCCAAAACATTGAATTTTAGTACTATTCTGTGGTACAATCGTTTGGTATAAAAAAAGTAATCGTCTTGTTGATATTCGCAAGGGGAATGTGGATAACAACAGCATTTTCAGATTGAGAGGTGAAAAAATGGGATTTACACATTTTGATGAAAAAGGAAAAGCCATTATGGTGGATGTGACGGAGAAGCGGGACACAGTCCGGGAAGCAACCGCCACAGGAAAGATCACGGTGAATGAAGAAGTGTTCCGTGCTGTCAAAGAAGGAACTGCAGGCAAAGGGGATGTGCTTGGAGTTGCGACAACAGCAGGGATTATGGGAGCAAAGAGGACATCGGATCTGATTCCGATGTGTCATATTCTTCCGATTACAAAGTGCAAGGTAGAGTTCGAGATGGTTGAGAGTGAACTTGCAATTTATTGTAATTGTACGGTACGTGTGACCGGGAAGACAGGCGTTGAGATGGAAGCTCTGACAGGAGCAAGCGTAGCACTTTTGACAGTTTACGATATGTGCAAAGCGATGGATAAAAAGATGGAGATTGGGGAAATCTATCTGGTCAGAAAGAGTGGCGGCAAGAGTGGGCTGATCGACAATGGATATAAGAAGGAAAGAAAAGAAGGCGAAAAGTAAAGTGGAAAAGAAAGAACAAAGATGGAAAGCAGCGGTAGTGACGCTGAGTGATAAAGGATATGCAGGAGATCGGGAGGATAAGAGTGGACCGCTTCTTTACAGTATGTTAGAAGAAGCCGGATATGAAGTGACAGAAGTAAGACTTCTTCCGGATGAGCAGAAGATGATCGAACAGTGTCTCTGCGAACTTGCAGATGAAAAAAAAGTGGATCTGATCGCAACAACCGGAGGAACAGGTTTTGCACCGCGTGACTGCACACCGGAAGCAACATTTGCCGTGGCGACAAAGAATGCACCGGGAATCGCAGAGGCGATGAGACTGGCTTCACTTCAAGTGACACCAAGAGCTATGCTTAGCCGTGGCGCTTCTGTGATCCGCAATCAGACATTGATCATTAATTTTCCGGGAAGTCCGAAGGCTGTAAAAGAGAACCTAGAAGCAGTACTTCCATCTCTGGAACATGGTCTTGCAATTCTTACAGGAAATGCAAGTGAGTGTGGAAAACCAGTTTCTGAAGGAAAGTAAAACAGTAATGTAAGAGATAAATAATATGAGGTATGTAAGAGATGATCGATCAATATGGAAGAACAATAGAATATCTGCGCATCTCTGTGACGGATCGTTGTAATCTGCGCTGTGTCTACTGCATGCCGGAAGAGGGCATTGAGCAGCTGCCGCATGAGCAGATTCTGACTTTTGATGAGATTGAGAGAGTATGCCGGATCAGTACAGAACTTGGGATTTCAAAGATCAAACTGACTGGTGGGGAACCGTTGGTGAGAAAAGGATTGCCGGACTTATTGGGGAAAATTAAGAGAATTCCGGGGATCGAGCAGGTGACATTGACAACAAATGGAATTCTTCTGAAAGATCAGTTGAATGAACTTATGTATCAGGGACTGGATGCAGTGAATATCAGTATTGATACATTAGATGAAACATGTTACCATACAGTGACAAGATGTGGGGAATTAAATCAGGCACTGGAAGGACTGCAGGCAGCACTCGAATATCCGAATCTGCGTGTGAAGTTAAATTGTGTGCCGATGAATCAGTCAGAAGAAGAGTATATTCAGATGGCAGAGTATGCAAAGGAGCATCCGTTAGAGGTTCGTTTTATAGAAATGATGCCGATCGGGATGGGAAAAGCCTGTCAGGGAAAATCAAGAGATGAGCTTCTGGAACTTTTAGAGAAAGCATTTGGAAACGCTGAACCGTATGAAAAATATTTGGGGAATGGTCCGGCGGAATATGTAAGCTTTCCTGGATTCCAGGGCAGAATTGGATTTATCAGTGCAGTGAGTCACAAGTTTTGCGATTCCTGCAACAGGATCCGGCTCACAGCGGAAGGATATCTGAAACTCTGTCTACAGTATGAAAGTGGAATTGATTTAAGAAAACTTTTAAGAAGCGGTGCAACGGATGAAGAAGTGAAAGAAGCAATGCGTCAGGCAATCTGGGAAAAACCGGCTTGTCACAATTTCTCTGATGAGCGAAGAGATGAAGAAGTTGGGCAGAAAAAAGAACATCGGGCCATGTACGGAATCGGTGGTTAGATCAGTAATGAAATAAAATCAGTGACTGTTCACTCCCGTGGCAATCACTCCGCTGATTGACACGGAGGATGCGTGTTTTGACTTGAATGCATCTCGCCCCATCGCCAAAGGCGATTTAAAATGGCGAGATGCGTTGCTGGTCGCACATCGTGTGAACAGTAACATAAAATCAGTAACAGAAAAGTAACAGTGCAGATTATAAAAGTGAAAAAGTAATTTGAGAGGTATAGAAAAATGGGAAAAGTAATAGCAATTTGTACAAGTCCGGCAAAGGGAACACAGAAGACAAGAATTGAGGAAGGCACATTTATTGAAGATTTTGGTCTGGAAGGAGATGCACATGCAGGAAAATGGCATCGTCAGATCAGTCTTCTTTCTTATGATAAGATTGAGGCATTCCGTGCGAGAGGTGCAGAAGTAGAAGATGGCGCATTTGGAGAAAATGTGCTCGTTCAGGGGATTGATTTCCGTAATCTTCCGGTTGGAACAAGATTAAAATGTAACGATGTTTTGTTAGAGATGACACAGATTGGAAAAGAATGTCATCATGGCTGTCAGATCTTCCAAAAAATGGGAGAATGTATCATGCCACGAGAAGGGGTATTTGCAAAAGTGCTTCATGGTGGTAAAATAAAAGCCGGAGATGAAATGATCGTGCTTGCAGCAGAGGAATAAGGAAAATTACCTGGGAAACATTTCGTTGCTGGTCGCACATCGTGTGAACAGTAACAACATTTCTGCAACGGTGCGGAACAGATGCGATTGGAAGGAAATGAATGAGAAAGAAGCAATGGATGGCAGCGGCTCTTGTGGGGCTTGCAGTTATTCTTGTCGGCGTGGGTTCCGGCAACGTGAAGACAAGACAGACGAAGAAAGACAAGCAGGAAAACACGCAGATTGTCAGTGGAGTTCAGATTGTTACAGAAGACGGAAAGAAGTACTATGACTTCCAGGATGTGAAAGAGAATAATTACAGAGCAAGGCTTCTGAATCAAGTACCGAGGAATTCTTATGATTTCAGCAATCTGGCATTAGATGAAGAGACAGGATATCTTTCGTATAAAGATACGAAGGGAAAAGTGTCAGCGAAAAAAGGAATTGATGTTTCGGAGTTCCAGGGAGAGACGATCGACTGGCAGCAGGTGAAGGAAAGCGGAATTGAATTCGTGATCGTAAGACTTGGATACCGTGCATATGGAGAGAGCGGCGCGTTAGTTGAAGATGCCATGTTTGAACAGAATGTACAAGGCGCATTGGATGCCGGTCTGGAAGTCGGTGTCTATTTCTTTTCCCAGGCAATCTCAGCAACGGAAGCAGTCGAAGAGACTGACTTTGTTTTGGAACATATCCAGCCGTATCAGATTACAGGACCTGTTGTCTATGACACAGAAGAAATCAAAGATGATACAGCAAGAACAGACCAGAATACAAGGGAAGACTTTACGAATTTTTGTAAAGTCTTTTGTGACGGAGTGAAACAGGCTGGATATCAACCGATGATTTATGCTAATATGAAATGGATGGCATTTACCCTGAAGATGGAAGAGCTGACAGAGTATGATTTCTGGTATGCGGATTATCATGAACTTCCGCAGTGTCCATATGATTATAAGATGTGGCAGTACAGTGAGGCCGGTACGGTTCCGGGAATTCGTGCAAGCGTAGATTTAGATTTGTGGTTTCAGGAGGAAAACTAGATGAAATGGAATAAATTCAGATTGAAGACAACAACAGAGGCAGAGGATATTGTAAGCAGTATGCTGGCAGATCTTGGGATTGAAGGTGTTGAGATCGAGGATAAGATCCCGCTGACAGAGTCTGATAAAGAGCAGATGTTTGTTGATATTTTACCGGAGATCGAGGCTGATGATGGTGTGGCTTACTTAAGTTTTTATTTGGAAGAGGATGAGGACAAAGAAAAAGTTCTGGCAAATGTGAAGAAAGAACTGGAGGAGATGTCTGCTTATGTAAATGTCGGAGCCTGCGAGATTGAAGAATCCCAGACAGAGGATGTAGACTGGGTGAATAACTGGAAGAAGTATTTTCATCAGTTCTATGTGGATGATATTCTGATTATTCCATCCTGGGAAGATGTGAAGCCTTCAGATGAAGATAAGATGGTGATCCATATTGATCCAGGTACAGCATTTGGTACAGGAATGCATGAGACAACACAACTTTGTATCCGTCAGATCAGAAAGTATACAACAGAGACGACAAAGATTCTTGACGTGGGATGCGGAAGCGGAATTCTTGGAATGCTTGCGCTGAAGTTCGGAGCAGAGTATTCTGTTGGAACAGATCTGGATCCGTGTGCAATCGATGCTACATATGAGAACATGGAGAACAACGGAATTTCCAGAGATAAATATGAAGTGATGATCGGAAATATTATCGATGACAAAGAAGTTCAGGATAAGGTTGGATATGAGTGCTACGATATTGTGGCAGCGAATATTCTTGCGCCGATTCTTGTAGAACTTACACCGGTAATTGTGAATCAGCTGAAACCGGGTGGAATCTACATTACAAGTGGGATTATCGATGATAAAGAAGAGATGGTAAAAGAAGCTGTTGCGAAAGCCGGGCTGGAACTTCTGGATGTCACATATCAGGGTGAATGGGTATGTGTGACAGCGCGCAAGAACGCATAAGGAGAAATAAGATGCAACATTTTTTTGCAGATCCATCCTGTGTGGACGGAGAACAGATCCGTCTGGCAGGAAGTGATGTAAATCATATGAAGAATGTACTCCGCATGAAATCCGGTGAGGAAGTGTGGGTCAGTGATGGAGAGGGAATGGATTACTTCTGCAGTGTGGAAGGTTATGAGGAGAAGGAAGCAGTCCTTCGTGTTGTGAAAAAAGAAGTGTCTCAGACAGAACTGGCTTCCCGTCTGATCTTATTCCAGGGACTTCCGAAAGGGGACAAGATGGAATGGATCGTACAGAAGGCAGTAGAGCTTGGAGCTTACAGTATTGTTCCGTTTGCGGCAAAGCGCTCCGTTGTGAAACTGGATCAGAAGAAAGCCGGAAAGAAGAGAGAACGCTGGCAGGCAATTGCCAAGGGGGCTGCGGAACAATCGAAGAGAGGAATTGTGCCACAAGTGCAGGATGTGATGAGCTTTCAGGAAGCGATGAACTACGCGAAAGAGCTGGATGTAGTGCTTGTTCCTTATGAACTGCAGGAAGGGATGAAAGCAACAGAAGCTGTCATAAGTAAGATTGAACCGGGACAGTCTGTCGGTATCTTTATCGGACCGGAAGGTGGGTTTGACGAGAGCGAGATCGAGCAGGCGGAAGAGGCCGGAGCGGTTCCAATCACACTTGGAAAGCGTATTTTAAGAACAGAGACAGCGGGACTTACAACATTGTCAATTCTGATGTATCATTTAGAATGCAGGGAACAGTTGGACGATAAAAACATAAGATAATAGAAAGACGTTGCCGGTTGCAGACGCCTGTGAATGGTAACAGAGTTAGAAAAGGGAAGATAAAATGGAAGCATATTTGGATAATTCAGCCACAACCAGAGCATATCCGGAAGTGGGAGATCTTGTATATAAAGTAATGTGTCAGGATTATGGCAATCCATCCTCCATGCACCGAAAAGGTGTAGATGCGGAGCATTATGTAAAGGAAGCCAAGGAAACGATCGCAAAGGTTCTTAAGGTAAATGCGAAAGATATTTACTTTACATCAGGAGGAACAGAGAGTGATAATCTTGCACTGATCGGATGTGCAAGAGCAAACAGAAGAGCGGGAAATCACCTGATCACAACTTCGATCGAGCATCCTGCAATCTTAAATACAATGCGTTATCTGGAAGAAGAGGAAGGCTTCCGTGTGACATATCTTCCGGTAGATGCGAGTGGAAGAGTGAATCTGGATGCATTGAAAGAAGCACTTTGTCCGGAGACAATTCTCGTATCAGTTATGTATGTAAACAATGAGGTTGGAACACTTCAGCCGATTGATGAAGCAGTAAAGATTGTAAAAGAGTATAATTCTTCTATTCTTTTCCATTCAGATGCAGTGCAGGGATTTGGAAAATATCACATTTATCCAAAACGTCAGAAGATTGACCTGTTAAGTGCGAGTGGACATAAGATTCATGGACCGAAGGGAACCGGATTCCTCTATGTAGGTGAAAAGGTGAAGATTAAACCGATTCTTTTCGGAGGAGGACAGCAGAAGGATCTCCGTTCGGGTACAGAAAATGTTCCGGGAATCGCAGGACTTGGACTTGCAACAAAGATGATCTACAATGATCTGGATATGAAAGTAGCTCTGATGCGTGAACTGAAGGATTATTTTATTGAGCAGGCAGAAAAGATTGAGAATACAACAGTTCATGGCCTGAAAGATGAAGGAAGTGCACCACATATCATCAGTCTTGGAATTGCAGGAATCCGAAGTGAGGTTCTTCTTCATACACTGGAAGATAAGGGAATTTATGTCTCATCAGGATCTGCATGTGCATCGAATCATCCGGCAGTAAGCGGTGTTCTCAGAAGCATTGGGGCGGCACAGGAATATCTGGATGCAACGATTCGTTTCAGTATGTCAGAATTTACTACAAAAGAAGAAATTGACTATACGCTGGAAACACTATATAATTGTATACCGATGCTGAGAAAATATACGCGTCATTAATTGACGGCGATTCATAAAGGAGAAAAAGCATGAAATTTCATTCATTTCTGATAAAATACGGCGAGATCGGAATTAAGGGAAAGAACCGTTATATCTTTGAAGATGCACTGGTACGTCAGATTCGTTATGCTCTGCAGGGCGTAGACGGAGAATTCCTTGTACACAAATGTCACGGAAGAGTTTACGTGGATTGTGATGGAGATTATGATTTTGATGAGACAGTAGAAAGCCTTCAGAAGGTATTCGGTATTGTTGGAATCTGTCCGGTAGTCCGTGTGCCGGTTGCAGAGCTGGAACAGCTGAGAAAAGATGTTGTAGCTTATGTAGATGAAGCTTACGAAGAGAAGAACATGACATTTAAAGTTGATGCAAGAAGAGCAAAGAAGAGTTATCCTGCGAACTCTATGGAGATCAACTGTGAAGTCGGAGAAGCAATCCTGGAGGCATTTCCGGAAATGAAAGTAGATGTTCATAAGCCGGAACTTCGTATCAATGTGGAGATCCGTGAAGAAGTTTATATCTATTCCAGAATCATTCCGGGACCTGGAGGCATGCCAATCGGGACAAACGGAAGCGCGATGCTGCTTCTGTCAGGAGGAATTGACAGTCCGGTTGCCGGATACATGGTATCCAAGCGTGGTGTTGAGCTCGAGGCAACTTATTTCCATGCACCACCGTACACAAGTGAAAGAGCAAAAGAGAAGGTAGTTGATCTTGCAAGACTCGTTTCTGCTTATTCAGGACCGATTAAGCTTCATGTTGTCAACTTTACAGATATTCAGCTTTATATCTACGAGAAGTGTCCACATGATGAACTGACGATCATTATGCGTCGTTACATGATGAAGATCGCAGAACATTTTGCAAAGAAAGACGGATGTCTTGGTCTGATCACAGGAGAGAGTATCGGTCAGGTAGCAAGCCAGACAATGCAGAGTCTTGCGGCGACGAATGCAGTATGTACTCTTCCGGTTTATCGTCCGCTGATCGGATTTGATAAGAAGGATATTGTAGAAATTTCTGAGAAGATCAATACCTATGAAACTTCAATCCAGCCATTTGAGGATTGTTGTACAATTTTCGTTGCAAAACATCCGGTGACAAAGCCGAATATTGAACGAATTGAGAAGTCTGAGTTGAACCTTGCAGAGAAGATAGACGAACTGATGCAGACAGCAATTGATACTGCTGAGATCATTGAAGTGAAGCAGGGAGAATAATAGGAAAAAGAAAAGCTGCTCCAATGGAACAGCTTTTCTTTACTCTAAAAAATATGCGGACAAGCTACAAAAATAAAGTCCGCATGAATCGTATTCAGATAGAATTATTTGATGATGTAAGCATCAAGTGCAGCAAGAATATCATCAACATTGCTGTCAGCGTGGATGTTCAGGTCGATCGGTTTGGAAAGATCAAGGCTGAAAATACCCATGATTGATTTGGCATCTATAACATATCTTCCGGATACTAAATCGAAATCATTATCATATTTTGTGATAGTGTTAACGAATGATTTGACTTTGTCGATTGAGTTTAATGAAATCTGTACTGTTTTCATTTGAAATCCCTCCTTGAATTATACAATAAAGTTGGCTTCTAAGCCTAGGTATATTCTACGGGATGCAGGTTCAAAAGTCAAGAAATTAACGAGATAAAAGGAAAAAAGAGGTAGAAATAAATGAAGAAAGCAGCACTGCACAATTTGGGATGCAAAGTAAATGCCTATGAGACGGAAGCCATGCAGGAAATGCTTGAAAAAGCAGGGTATGAGATCGTTCCTTTCAAGGAAGGGGCAGACCTTTATGTAATCAATACATGTACTGTTACAAATATCGCGGACCGCAAGTCGAGACAGATGCTGCACCGGGCGAGAAAAATGAATCCGGATGCAGTTGTTGTCGCTGCAGGATGTTATGTCCAGGCGAAGGAAAAAGAGATTCAGGTGGATGATTGCATTGACATTGTGCTTGGTAATAATAAGAAGCAGAATCTGATCGAAGCATTGGAAGAGTATGAAAGAACACACAATGCAGATTGTAACGTAACAGAAAGTGAAAAGAATGCAAAGAACCAGGAAAACGACAGAAAAGCAGAAATCAAGATGGAAGAGATCGGAAAGACAAAAGAGTACGAGAATCTTCACCTGACGAAGCCAGGAGATCATACAAGAGCTTATATTAAAGTTCAGGATGGATGTAATCAGTTCTGCACATATTGTATCATTCCATATGCCCGTGGAAGAGTCCGCAGCCGTTCCATGGAAGATGTGCTTGATGAAGTACGCACACTGGCAGATAACGGATATAAGGAGGTTGTACTGACAGGAATTCATCTAAGCTCATATGGAATTGATTTTGATAAAGAATATCACCTTCTGGAATTGATCCGGGCAGTTCATGAGATTGATGGAATTGAAAGAATTCGTCTTGGCTCTTTGGAACCGGGGATCATCACAGAAGAATTTGCAGAAGGGATTGCAAAGCTTCCGAAGATGTGTCCGCATTTCCACCTGTCTCTGCAGAGCGGATGTGATGCAACATTAAAGCGTATGAACCGTAGATATACAAGCAGTGAATATGCGGAAAAATGTAAACTTCTCAGAAAATATTTCCCGAATCCGGCATTGACAACCGATGTGATTGTGGGATTCCCGGGAGAGACAGAAGAAGAGTTCAAAGAGTCATATGATTTTGTGGACAGCATAGATTTCTATGAGACACATATTTTTAAATACTCCCGCCGTGAGGGGACAAAAGCAGCTGTGATGCCAGATCAGGTAGATGAACAGATCAAGGCGAAGAGAAGTGCACAATTAATTGAACTTGGTGAGAAAAAGCGTGCAGCATATGAACAGAGTTTCCAGGGAAAAGAAGTGGAAGTGCTTGTGGAAGAGGATCTGGAACTGAATGGAAAAGAAGTACAGACAGGTCATACGAAAGAATATATGAAAATTGCACTAGAGACAAATGAAAATCTCAAGAATAGTATCGTAAAAGTTCAAATTGGGAAGGATTCGCAAATTATACATTGAATTTTGAATTCGGTTATATTAGAATTATAAGTAGGGTTTCTGGGTTTCCAGAGCGTTTTGCGCTGTTTGACAGAACAACAGCAAAGCCCTTCGGAAGAAGGAAATAGATACAAGAAAGAGAAGGAGGAAGAAAGATGAGTGATTTAAGTAGTACTCAGTTCTTTCAGGTAGAGCCGGGACCGCAGATTTCTGCGAAGGATATTTTTGAGATCGTATACAAGGCTCTGAAAGAAAAAGGATACAATCCGGTGAATCAGATCGTTGGATATATCATGTCAGGAGATCCGACATACATTACAAGTTTTAACGGAGCAAGAAGCCTGATCATGAAGGTGGAACGTGATGAACTGGTAGAAGAACTGTTGAAAGCGTATATTGAGCATAATGCGTGGGAATAATCAGACAATGAGAGTAATGGGACTGGACTATGGGACGAAGACTGTAGGTGTTGCTATCAGCGACCCGCTCGGACTTACGGCCCAGGGAATTGAGACAATACAACGGAAAGAGGAGAACAAGCTGCGCCGTACCTGTGCGAGGATTGAAGAATTGATCAAAGAATATCAGGTAGAGAAGATCGTGCTTGGATTTCCCAAACATATGAATAATGATATCGGGGAGCGTGCACAGAAGTCATTGGAATTTCGTGACATGCTGGTTCGTCGTACAGGACTGGAAGTGATCATGTGGGACGAGAGACTTACGACAGTAGCGGCAGAGCAGACACTGATCGAGAGTGGTGTGAGAAGAGAAAACAGAAAGCAATATGTCGATAAGATTGCTGCTGTGTTCATTCTCCAGGGATATTTAGATTCGATTTATATGCAGAAAACAGCAGAATAGAGGAAAATCATATGGAAAAGGCAAAGTTTACTTTCAGTGATGGAAGTGGAGCAGATGAGTTCTTTGTACTTGAAGAGACAAAGATCAATGGTTTCGCGTATATTCTTGTAGTTGATTCAGAAGAAGATGACGCAGAATGCCTGATTCTCAGAGAAGTTGAAGAATCAAAAGACGCAGAGAAGACGTATGAGATCGTGGAAGACGATACAGAGCTGATGGCAGTTTCCAAAGTATTTGAGGAATTGCTGGAAGACGTCGATATTGAGATGTAATTATATGAAAGAAATACGAATGTAAGAGAAACTGCAGACAGGAATACTTTTCTCACTTTTGCAGAAGTGTCAGAAAAAAGTCTGGAGTTCTTTTTACAATATAGATAGGAGGCAGACAGATGGAAGCAGATAAGACACAGAAGCTTCTGAAAGAGAAGTTAAAGGAAAAGGGGCTGAAGGTGACTCACCAGAGACTGCTTGTTCTGTCCGTACTTGAAGAGAACAGTGGGAGTCATATGACAGCGGAAGATATCTATGATCTGGTATCAGAGGATTATCCGGAGATTGGGCTTGCCACAGTATACAGAACATTACAGCTTTTGTGGGATATGCAGCTGGTAGACAGGATTAATTTTGGGGATGGATGTGTGCGCTATGAGATCGGACATTTACTGAATGGGGAGACAAAGCACAATCATCATCACCTGATTTGTAAGAGATGTAACAAGGTGATGCCGTTTGATGATGACCTTCTGGAGAGCCTGGAAGATCATATCGAGAAGGCAACTGGCTTCCATGTCCTGGACCACGAACTGAAATTCTACGGACTGTGTAAAGACTGTATGAAGAAACAGAGATAGTGGAGGTGTATATTTTTTGAAAAAACAGAATAATGGAAAATTGCGTATCATACCGCTTGGTGGTCTGGAACAGATTGGTATGAACATTACTGCTTTTGAGTATGAAGACAGTATTGTTGTTGTAGACTGTGGTCTTGCGTTCCCGGAAGATGATATGCTTGGAATCGACCTTGTAATTCCGGATGTAACTTATCTGAAAGATAATATTTCCAAGGTGAAGGGATTTGTTATTACGCATGGGCATGAGGATCATATCGGTGCGTTGCCGTATGTGCTCAAAGAGATCAACATTCCGATTTATACAACCAAGCTTACAATGGGAATCATTGAGAACAAGCTGAAGGAGCACAATCTGCTTCGTGGAACGAAGAGAAAGGTTGTACGTCACGGTCAGTCAATCAATCTTGGAAAGTTCCGGATTGAATTTATCAAGACGAACCACAGTATCCAGGATGCGTCCGCACTGGCAATCTATTCACCGGCAGGTGTTGTTGTCCACACAGGAGACTTCAAGGTTGATTATACTCCGGTATTTGGAGATGCGATCGACCTGCAGCGTTTTGCTGAGATCGGTAAGAAAGGCGTGCTGGCACTGATGTCTGACAGTACGAATGCAGAGCGAAAAGGATTTACGCAGTCAGAACGTACAGTAGGTATCACATTTGATCACATTTTTGCAGAGCATCAGAATACAAGACTGATCATTGCGACATTTGCTTCGAATGTTGACCGTGTACAGCAGATCATCAACTCTGCTTATAAGTATGGCAGAAAGGTTGTTGTAGAAGGTCGTAGTATGGTGAATATCATTTCTACAGCATCTGAATTAGGATATCTGAATGTACCGGAGAACACACTGATTGAGATTGATCAGATGAAGAATTATCCACCGGAGAAGATGGTTTTGATCACAACAGGAAGTCAGGGAGAATCTATGGCTGCGCTGTCCAGAATGGCAGCTGATGTACACCGCAAGGTTACAATTCAGCCGAATGATACGATCATTTTCAGTTCAAACCCGATTCCTGGAAATGAGAAATCGGTTTCACGTGTGATTAATGAACTTTCTGCAAAGGGAGCAGAAGTTATTTTCCAGGATGCCCATGTATCAGGACATGCCTGTCAGGAAGAATTGAAGTTGATCTATTCTCTCGTAAAACCGAAATATGCGATTCCGGTGCATGGTGAATACCGTCATCTGAAAGCAAACGCAGGTGTTGCGAAGAGCCTTGGAATTCCGAAAGAGAATGTATTTATTATGCAGTCCGGCGAAGTGCTTGAACTGTGTGATGACTACGCTAAAGTTGTAGATAAGGTTCATACAGGAGCAATTCTGGTAGACGGACTTGGTGTTGGAGATGTTGGAAATATTGTTCTTCGAGACAGACAGCATCTTGCAGAAGATGGTATCATTATTGTAGTTCTTACATTAGAGAGAAGAACGAACCGCCTGCTTGCAGGACCTGATATTGTATCAAGAGGATTTGTCTATGTCAGAGAGTCAGAGGAGCTGATGGATGATGCGAGAAAGGCTGTTTCAGAAGCCCTTGAGAAATGCCTGAAAGGAAGACATACAGACTGGAATAAGATCAAGCTTGTGATTCGTGATGCAATGAATGACTATATCTGGAAGAAGACAAAGAGAAGACCAATGGTGATCCCAATCATCATGGATGTGGATGTGTAAGATATGATAGTAGATGAACGTATTATTACATTCATCAATTCTATGGATACAGAGAACAGTGAAATACTGGAGACAATTGAACAGGAAGCTCTGGCGGCGGATGTACCGATCATCCGACGAGAGATGCAGAGCTTCCTGGAGGTTCTCCTTTTGATGAAAAAACCTATGCGCGTTCTAGAAGTCGGAACTGCCGTAGGTTTCTCTGCGTTATTGATGAGTGATTACCTGCCGGAAGGTGGACATATAACAACAATAGAGAATTATGAGAAGAGAATCCCGATTGCGAGGGAGAATTTCCGCAGAGCGGGAAAGGAAGATAAGATTACTCTGATTGAAGGAGATGCGACAGAAGTTCTTGCGGAAATGGAAGGAACTTTTGATTTTATCTTTATGGATGCCGCGAAAGGGCAATATATTCATTATCTTCCGAATGTGTTGCGACTGCTTTCGGATGGAGGCTGTCTTGTGTCAGACAATGTGATGCAGGATGGGGATATCATAGAATCCCGTTTTGCGGTAGAACGCAGAAATCGTACAATACATGCGAGAATGCGGGAATATCTGTATGAATTGAAACACAGAGAGGATCTGGTCACATCGATTATTCCGCTTGGAGATGGTGTGGCAGTGAGCATAAAACAAGGAGTAGAAAAATGAGTAGACCGATCGAACTATTGATCCCGGCGAGCAGCCTGGAAGTGTTAAAAACAGCTGTAATTTTCGGTGCTGATGCAGTATATATCGGAGGAGAAGCATTTGGGTTGCGTGCGAAAGCAAAAAATTTCTCTATGGAAGAAATGAAAGAGGGAATAGAATTCGCACATGCACATGATGTAAAAGTGTATGTTACAGCAAATATTCTTGCCCACAACGATGATCTTGAAGGGGTAAGAGAATATTTTGAAGAGTTGAGAGAGATTAAACCTGATGCACTGATCATTGCAGATCCGGGGGTGTTTGAGATTGCAAAAGAGGTATGTCCTGAGATTGAGCGTCATATCAGTACACAGGCGAATAACACAAACTATGCAACTTATAACTTTTGGTATCGCCAGGGCGCGAGTCGTGTGGTTTCAGCAAGAGAATTGTCTCTGAAAGAGATTAAAGAGATCAGAGAAAGAATTCCGGAAGATCTTGAAATTGAGACATTTGTCCATGGAGCAATGTGTATCTCTTATTCCGGACGCTGCCTTCTGAGTAATTATTTTACAGGAAGGGACGCAAACCAGGGTGCATGTACACATCCATGCCGTTGGAAGTATGCAGTAGTCGAGGAAAAGAGACCGGGAGAATATCTGCCGGTCTATGAGAATGAGCGTGGAACTTACATCTTTAATTCAAAAGATCTTTGTATGATCGAGCATATTCCGGAATTGATTGATGCGGGAATTGACAGTTTTAAGATCGAAGGACGAATGAAAACAGCACTTTATGTTGCAACAGTGGCGAGAACTTACCGTAAAGCAATTGATGATTATCAGAAAGATCCAGAGCTTTACAAGAAGAACATGCCTTGGTATCTGGATCAGATTTCAAACTGTACTTATCGTCAGTTTACGACTGGATTTTTCTTTGGAAAACCAGATCATGAGACACAGATTTATGACAATAACACATATATCCGGGAGTATACTTATCTTGGAATTGTCGGGGCTGTTGAGAATGGGCTTGCAAGAATTGAACAGCGCAATAAGTTTTCTGTAGGTGAGACAATTGAGATCATGAAGCCGGACGGAAGTAATGTTGAGGCAAAGGTTCTCCGGATCTTGAATGAGGATGGAGAGGAACAGGAAAGTGCACCGCATTCAAAGCAGGTTCTTCATGTAGAACTGAGCGAGACACCAGCTCAGTACGATCTTCTCAGAAGACAGGAAGAGGATAAAGAAGTTAATTCATAGAAGAGTCTTAGAAAGTTCAAAAATATTGTCGGAGTTTTCCGATAGCACTTTTTTCAATACGGGATACATAGGAGCGGGAGATGCCCAGTTGTGCGGCAATCTCCCGCTGCGTGTATTCTTCTCCCTGATACAGTCCGTATCGCATTTTCAGTACAAGTTTTTCTCTTGGAGAAAGTTCATTTTCCAGTTTTTCATAAAGCTTTTGAATATTGTCCTTCAGATGAATCCGCTCTGGAATATCTGTTTCTGTAGATTCGATGATATCGTAGAGGTTGACTTCATTTCCTTCCCGATCTGTGCCGATCGGTTCATAAAGAGAGATTTCATGGCTGCATTTTTTTCTGGCGCGCAGATACATCAGGACTTCATTTTCTACACAGCGGGAGGCATAGGCAGCCAGACGATTTCCCTTTTCAGGATCGAACGTAATTACAGCTTTGATCAGGCCAATCGTGCCGATGGAAATCAGATCTTCCGGATCTTCACTGGTATTTTGGTATTTCCGTATAACATGGGCAACGAGACGGAGATTGCGTTCAATTAAAATATGCTTGGCTTCCAGATCGCCCTCGGTGTATCTCTGAATGTATTTTTTCTCTTCCGCCGGTGTGAGGGGATTAGGAAATGCTTTCAAGACAGCACCTCTGGATGCATTTAATATAGTTTATGAAAAAATGTGGAAATTGTGCTTTTCCATATGCTCAAGTTCTCGGAAACTGATTGACAAATCGATATTCGGAAGTTATGATATCTATACATTCTCGGAATGTCAGTTCCGAAAATCAAATCCGGCTGATTCAGCCAGAATTTCAGCAGCTTACAATGGGGTGTAAGAAGAACAGGTGCGCTTGTGACTGGGAAAAGGAAGGAGCGCATATGAGTTTTAGTACAGTAAAATCCGCGGCAATGGAAGGGCTTGCGGTAGAAATGGTCTATGTGGAGGCAGATGTCAGCAATGGACTTCCGATTTTTCACATGGTGGGATATCTGTCATCAGAGGTGAAAGAAGCAGCAGAACGCGTACGGTCTGCAGTCCGGAATTCAGGTCTTGAATTTCCGGCGAAACGTGTGGTGATCAATCTTTCGCCGGCAACTATGAGGAAAAGAGGAGCGTCATTTGATCTTCCAATCGCAGTGGCGATTCTGACGTCACTTGGCGTTTTACAACAGAATAGAAGAATGAAAGACTGTATGATCATCGGAGAACTGGGATTGGACGGACAAGTCAGAAAAGTTCCCGGGATTCTTTCTATGGTATCAGAGGCAAAGGTACAAAAAGTTACAAGCTGTATTGTTCCAAGAGAAAATAAAAAGGAGGCAGAACTTGTAGAAGGGGTTCGGATCATTGCAGTTGGAAGTCTCAGGGAATGTATCAGTTATTTGGAAGATGGAGACAGAACAGGTGGAGAACAGAGATATCTTGGTGAAAAAGAGGCTGATAAAATAGAAGACAGAGGAAAAGTGGGAGAAGAAGTACCTGATTTCGCAGACTTATATGGTCAGGAGAATGTTCGTCGGGCAGCGGAAATTGCTGTGGCGGGAGGGCATAATCTGCTTATGGTCGGACCACCCGGAAGCGGAAAGACGATGACCGCAAAATGTATGGCAGGAATTCTACCGCCGATGAATTACGAAGAAAGTATGGAGCTTACAAAGCTTTACAGTGTCATGGGAATGCTGGATGGAAAGGAACCATTGATTTCCAGAAGACCTTTTCGAGAGGTACACCATACTGCAACGAGAGCAGCGCTGATTGGAGGAGGGATTGTTCCAAGACCAGGAGAGATCAGTCTGGCTCATAGCGGTATTTTGTTTATGGATGAACTTCCGGAATTTAAGAGAAGTGTTCTTGAAGTACTCAGGCAGCCACTGGAACAACGCAGCATACAGATCACAAGAACTAGCGGAAATTATATCTTTCCGGCTGATTTTATGCTTGTGTCTGCCATGAATACGTGTCCTTGTGGGAAATTCCCATCAACAGCCTGTAGTTGTACGCCGGCACAGATCCAGGCGTATTTAAGCAAGATCAGCCAACCGTTTCTCGACCGGATTGATCTTAGTGTTGAAGCTTCTAAAGTGGAATATCGGGATCTGGTGAAAGAGTCTGTTTCTTGTCCGGAGTCTTCGGCGGTGATCAAAGCGCGGGTGTGTGAAGCGAGAAAGAGACAGAAGATTCGCTACCAAAACACAAAGATTCAGTGTAACGCAATGCTCCATGGTGCAGAATTGAGTAAGTATTGCAGATTAAACGGAGAAGAAATGCGGCTGATGGGGCAGGCTTATGATGTACTGAATCTGACGGCGAGGTCTTATCACCGTATCTTAAAGGTTGCGAGAACGATTGCTGATTTAGATCACAGTGAGGAGATAAAACTGGAACATTTACAGGAGGCAATTGGTTATCGGACATTGGACAAGAAATATTGGGGGAGGTATGTATGATGTGTGAAGAGATGATTTTTGAATATTGGTTTTCCACAATCCGAAAACTATCTGCAAGAAAAAAGTATCTGCTCCGTGAACTCATAGGAACCGGAAAGAAGATATATTATATAGAAGAAACTGAAATCGCAGGAATTGAATTCCTTACAGAGAAAGAAAAAGAGGGATTAAAAAAAGCCCGGAAAGAGAAAACGAAAGAGCAATTAAAAGAAGAGTTTTGCAAAATGCAGGAACATGGAATCGAATTTATTCCATTTTTTTCAAAAGAATACCCACCGGGCTTGCTGAGATACCAGATCCGCCGTATGCTCTTTTTGTGAAAGGAACATGTCCGGGAGCACCAAAGAGAGCAGCAATTGTCGGAGCAAGGGGATGTAGTGGATACGGAGAACACTATACAAGAGAATTTGCAGAAGCACTGGCAGCCGCAGGTGTTGATATCATCAGTGGCATGGCGAAAGGAATCGATGGAACAGGACAAAGAGCAGCGTTGAATGCAGGAGGAAAATCTTATGCTGTTTTAGGGAGTGGAGTTGACGTCTGTTATCCAAGGGATCATATCGGCTTATATATGGATATCATAGAACATGGAGGTGGAATCCTTTCGGAATTTCCACCGGGAACACCGCCACTCGCAATGAATTTTCCAATGAGGAACCGGATCATCAGCGGTCTGTCAGATGCGGTTCTTGTGATGGAGGCCCGGTTGAGGAGTGGCTCTTTGATTACAGCAGATATGGCACTGGAGCAGGGAAAGGATGTTTATGCTCTTCCAGGATCTTTAGACAGCCCTCTGAGTGCCGGGTGTAACCAACTGATCCAACAGGGAGCCGGAATCCTTCTGAATCCTGAAAATCTGCTGGAAGAATGGGGGATTGAAACAAATGTTTTGTGCAGAAACACGGAGATAAAAAACGAGAAAAATAAAAAAGTGCTTGAAAGTACAGATGATTTGGTGTATAGTTGTGTCGGTTTGTATCCTAAGAATGTGGATCAGATTGCGCAGGAATCTCGGGTGGAGATCAGAAAATTGATGAGCATTCTTGTTACACTGGAACTGCAGGGATACATTCGTGAAATAACAAAGAATTATTATATCAGAATAAAATAGGAGTATAGTTTTTATGGCACATTATCTTGTAATCGTGGAGTCTCCTGCAAAGGTGAAGACGATTAAAAAGTTTCTAGGGAGCAATTATACAGTTGCAGCGTCACAGGGACACGTCAGGGATCTGCCGAAAAGTCAGCTTGGAATTGACGTGGAGAATGACTACGAACCAAAATATATTACTATTCGTGGAAAAGGAGAGATTCTTGCAGCACTCAGAAAAGAGGCGAAGAAATCAGACAAAGTTTATCTTGCAACCGACCCTGACCGTGAAGGAGAGGCTATTTCCTGGCATCTTGCTGCGGCCTTGAAGCTGGACGAGAAGAAAATGCGTCGTATTACATTTAACGAGATTACAAAGAATGCCGTGAAAGCATCTTTGAAAGCACCACGCGATATTGACATGGATCTTGTGGATGCACAGCAGGCAAGAAGAGAGCTTGATCGTATGGTTGGATATAAGATCAGTCCATTGCTTTGGGCAAAGGTAAAGCGTGGGTTGAGTGCCGGACGTGTACAATCAGTCGCACTTCGTATTGTTGCAGACAGGGAAGCAGAGATTGATGCATTTATTCCGGAAGAGTACTGGTCATTGGATGCACAACTGAAAGTAAAAGGTGAGAAACGTCCTCTGACAGCGAAGTTCTACGGAACAGAGAAGAAAAAGATGGCGATTCATTCAAAAGAAGAGATGGACGAGATCTTGAAGAAATTAGAGAATGAAGAGTTCCAGATTACAGATATCAAGAACAGTGAGAGGACGCGTAAAGCTCCACTTCCATTTACGACAAGTACGCTGCAGCAGGAGGCTGCCAAAGCATTGAATTTTGGTACACAGAAGACAATGCGTATTGCACAGCAGCTGTATGAAGGTGTTGACATTAAAGGAAACGGAACCGTTGGTGTGATCACTTATCTTCGTACAGATTCTACACGTATTTCAGAGGAAGCTGATGCAGCAGCAAGAAGCTATATTGCTGAGACTTACGGAGAAGCATATGTTGCAGAAGGAACAAAAGCAAAGTCCGCGGACAAGAAGATCCAGGATGCGCATGAGGCCATCCGACCGACAGATATTACACGTACACCGGCCGCAATCAAGGATTCATTAAGCAGAGATCAGTTCCGTTTGTATCAGCTGATTTGGAAGCGCTTCACAGCAAGCCGTATGCAGCCGGCGAAGTATGAGACAACAGCAGTTAAGATTGGAGCAGGTGAGTACTGCTTTACTGTATCAACGGCAAGGATTGCATTTGATGGATTCCGATCTGTGTATGTAGAGGCAGAGGAAGAGAAGGAAGAGAGCAATGTACTGGTCGGACATCTTAGCATGGATTCTGTTCTTACAAAAGAAGAATTTGATCCAAAACAGCATTTTACGCAGCCACCGGCACATTATACGGAGGCGAGTCTTGTAAAGACAATGGAAGAGCTTGGAATCGGACGTCCAAGTACCTATGCACCAACCATTTCGCTGATCCTTGGAAGAAGATATATTACAAAAGAAGGCAAGAACCTTTATCTGACAGAGATTGGTGAAGTTGTTAATAATATTATGAAACAGTCATTCCCAAGTATTGTAGATGTTCATTTTACAGCGAATATGGAAGGTCTTCTTGATATGGTTGAAGAAGGAAAAGTTCCGTGGAAGGAAGTAATCCGTAATTTCTATCCGGATCTTGAAGAAGCTGTTAAAATTGCAGAAAAAGAGCTTGAGGAAGTTAAGATTGAAGATGAAGTAACAGATGTAATCTGTGAAGAGTGTGGTCGTAACATGGTGATCAAATACGGTCCGCATGGTAAATTCCTTGCATGCCCGGGATTCCCGGAATGCAGAAATACAAAACCATATCTAGAAAAGATCGGAGTTCCGTGTCCTGTGTGTGGAAAAGAAGTTGTTATCCGCAAAACAAAAAAGGGAAGAAAGTATTATGGATGTGAGGACAATCCGGAATGCGAATTTATGTCCTGGCAGAAGCCATCCAGTAAGAAATGTCCGGAATGTGGTGGATACATGGTAGAAAAAGGCAATAAATTAGTTTGTGCTGATGAAAAGTGCGGATATATGGAAACAATTAAGAAAGAAGATTAAATATTTCAAAAAACAGAAAAACACAACGTTGCTATTTTCTGAATTGTATGATAATATAAGCTAGTAAGGAATTTGAAATTTGATTTGTGTATACAACTTGGGAAATAATAGTTACTGTTTGCTAGAAGTAGTAAATAAGAGCAAATCATGTGGAGGAGACAATGAGCGTACAATTATTGGATAAGACCAGAAAGATTAATAAGTTGCTGCATAATAATAACTCCAGCAAAGTTGTGTTTAATGATATCTGTGCGGTACTGACAGAGATTTTGGACTCAAATGTGCTGGTAGTCAGCAAGAAGGGAAAGATTCTTGGAGTCAGCAAAAGCAATAAGGTGAGAGAAATCAGTGAACTGATCACAGAATCCGTAGGATCTCATATTGATAATATGCTTAATGAAAGATTGCTGAGTGTTCTGTCTACAAAAGAGAATGTTAATCTGGAGACACTTGGTTTTTCTTCAGATGCTGTGGAAGGATGTCAGGCAATCATCACACCAATAGATATTGCCGGGGAGCGTCTCGGAACATTGTTTATCTACAAACAGGATGCAACGTATTCTATTGATGATATTATTCTCAGTGAATATGGTACTGCTGTAGTAGGACTTGAGATGCTTCGTTCAGTGAATGAAGAAAGTGCGGAAGAGACAAGAAAAGAACATGTTGTTCAGGCAGCAATCAGCACACTTTCTTTCTCAGAGCTGGAAGCAATCATTCATATCTTTAAAGAACTTGATGGTACAGAGGGAATCTTGGTTGCCAGCAAGGTGGCAGATCGTGTGGGGATTACAAGATCAGTTATCGTGAATGCACTCCGCAAGTTTGAAAGTGCAGGAGTCATTGAATCACGTTCTTCAGGAATGAAAGGAACTTATATTAAAGTTCTGAATGATTATGTATTCACAGAGCTCGAGAGGATTGAGAAAGAACGGATGTAAGCAGAAGGAGAAGACAAGATGTACGAGGGAAATCCGGTTGATCTGCAGATGGAAAAAGTGATTTCAGCAGATGCTATTTTTGATGATACAACAAGAGCCTGTAAGGTGGATCATTATGATACAGAAGAAGATTACATTTATCTTGAAGTGATGGAAAATCCTCTGACAACGATTCTGCTGGATGCAAAATACAGATGTTATATTTCAACGGGGACAGAGCTGTTGTGCTGTTCCGGTGTTGTGAAAGAGAGGTACCAGTCTGAAGACAGGAATCTTCTGAAATTTAAAATTGAGAACGGATTCTATGAGATGAACGAAAGAAGATCATAGAGAAGTTTTAGAGACGAAAGAAAAAGCTGTGAGGCAGAGAAAGCCCCATAGCTTTTCTTTTATAAAAAATATGTAAACTGTGTTGACAAATGAAATGGGGAGTGCTATTTTATATTCATGGGTTAGCACTCGAGAGAAAGGAGTGCTAATAAAGTAAGGAGGAATTACAATGAAATTAGTACCATTAGGTGACAAGATCGTTTTAAAACAGTTAGAAGCAGAAGAGACAACAAAGTCCGGAATCGTATTACCGGGACAGGCAAAAGAGAAGCCACAGGAAGCTGAAGTAATCGCAGTCGGACCTGGCGGAGTTGTAGATGGGAAAGAAGTTGTAATGCAGGTTAAGGTTGGAGATAAAGTAATTTATTCCAAATATGCCGGAACAGATGTAGAGCTTGAAGGAGAGAAATACATCATTGTAAAGCAGAATGATATTCTTGCAATTGTAGAGTAATACCTAGACGAATATAAAGGAGATGCAGTTAAAATGGCAAAGGAAATCAAATACGGATCAGAAGCAAGAGCAGCACTTGAAAGAGGTGTGAATCAGTTAGCTGATACAGTTAAAGTAACATTAGGACCAAAAGGAAGAAACGTAGTACTTGATAAATCATTCGGTGCTCCGCTTATCACAAATGACGGTGTGACAATCGCCAAAGAGATTGAGTTGGAAGACGGATTTGAGAACATGGGTGCACAGCTGATCAGAGAAGTTGCAGCTAAGACAAATGATGTTGCCGGAGACGGTACAACAACAGCTACAGTTCTTGCACAGGCAATGGTTCACGAAGGAATGAAGAACCTTGAAGCAGGAGCAAACCCGATCGTCCTGAGAAAAGGAATGAAGAAAGCTACAGATAAAGCTGTAGAAGCAATCCGTGAGATGAGCAGCAAAGTTAACGGAAAAGAGCAGATTGCAAGAGTTGCTGCAGTTTCTTCAGGAGATGATGAAGTCGGACAGATGGTTGCAGATGCAATGGAAAAAGTATCCAATGACGGAGTTATCACAATCGAAGAGTCCAAGACAATGCAGACAGAGCTTGACCTTGTAGAAGGTATGCAGTTTGACCGTGGATATATTTCCGCATATATGGCAACAGACATGGAGAAGATGGAAGCTGTTCTTGATGATCCATATATCCTGATCACAGACAAGAAGATTTCCAATATCCAGGAGATTCTTCCGGTTCTTGAGCAGATCGTTCAGTCTGGTGCAAGACTTCTTATTATCGCTGAGGATATCGAGGGTGAGGCACTTACAACTCTGATCGTGAATAAACTGCGTGGAACATTCAATGTTGTGGCAGTAAAAGCACCGGGATATGGTGACAGAAGAAAAGAGATGCTTCAGGATATCGCAATTCTGACAGGCGGACAGGTGATTTCTGAAGAACTTGGATTTGATCTTAAAGAAACTACAATGGATCAGCTTGGACGTGCAAAATCTGTTAAGGTTCAGAAAGAGAATACAGTTATCGTTGACGGATGTGGAGACAAGAACGCAATCGCAGATCGTGTTGGACAGATCAAGAAAGCAATCGAAGAGACAACATCTGATTTCGACAGAGAGAAACTTCAGGAGAGACTTGCAAAACTTGCAGGCGGAGTTGCTGTTATCCGTGTAGGTGCAGCTACAGAGACAGAGATGAAAGAAGCTAAACTTCGTATGGAAGATGCTCTGAATGCTACAAGAGCAGCAGTTGAAGAAGGAATCATCGGTGGTGGTGGATCCGCATACATCCATGTTTCTAAGAAGGTAAAAGAATTCGCAGAGACTCTTGAGGGAGATGAGAAGACAGGTGCCAAGATTATCCTGAAAGCACTGGAAGCTCCTCTGGCTCAGATCGCAAAGAATGCAGGACTTGAGGGAGCAGTTATTGTAAACAAAGTAAGAGAGTCTGAAGTAGGAACAGGATTCGATGCTTACAATGAGACATATGTAGATATGGTTGAGAAGGGAATCCTTGATCCAGCGAAGGTTACAAGAAGTGCTCTTCAGAACGCAACAAGTGTTGCTTCTACACTTCTTACAACAGAGTCTGTTGTATCTACAATTAAAGAGGATACACCGGCTATGCCAGCAGGCGGTGCAGGTGGAATGGGAATGATGTAATCTATCCATCAGGAAGATTTGCAGAATTTCTATAAGAATAGAATAAAAGAGCTGTTACATAGAGATCTGTAGCAGCAGGAACAGAGGGTTCTATCACATTTTCGTAATGTCAGATAGAACCTTTTGTTTGTTCTAAAAAAGGCTCAGTTTGTCGCATAGATAATAAATAAAGGAGTACTTATAAGTAAAACTTAATAATAAAGGTTAAAATAAATCAATACAAATTATGAGCACATCAGGGAAAATACTCTTGACATCCTTCGGGAATTTCTGTAGTATATCAGTTAATAATTACAAAAGATTTTTAGATACATTAACTGCCATTTCAAAGCAGTTTCATGGGTTCTTAAGAAAGAGAGGTAAAGTATAATGGGTAAGATTATAGGGGAAGGTATTACATTTGATGATGTTCTTCTTGTACCGGCTTATTCAGAAGTAATTCCGAATCAGGTAGATCTGTCAACACATCTGACAAAGAAAATCGTATTGAATATTCCGATGATGAGTGCAGGAATGGATACTGTTACAGAACATAGAATGGCAATCGCTATGGCTCGCCAGGGTGGAATCGGAATCATCCATAAGAATATGTCTATTGAAGCACAGGCAGAGGAAGTTGATAAGGTGAAGCGTTCTGAGAATGGTGTTATTACAGATCCTTTCTTTCTTTCACCGGAGCATACACTTGAAGATGCAAATGACCTGATGGCAAAATACCGTATTTCAGGTGTGCCGATTACAGAGGGACGTAAACTTGTCGGAATCATCACAAACCGTGACCTGAAGTTCGAGACAGATTTCTCTAAGAAGATCAAAGAATCCATGACTTCAGAAGGACTTGTTACAGCAAAAGAAGGAATCACATTAGAGGAAGCAAAAAAGATTCTTGCCAAAGCAAGAAAAGAGAAACTTCCGATCGTAGATGATGAAGGTAATCTGAAAGGACTTATCACGATCAAAGATATTGAGAAACAGATCAAGTACCCACTGTCAGCAAAGGATGAGCAGGGAAGACTTCTCTGTGGAGCAGCTGTTGGTATCACAGCAAACTGTCTGGAGCGTGTAGAAGCACTTGTGAAATCTCATGTAGATGTTGTTGTTATGGACTCTGCACATGGTCATTCAGCGAATGTTATCCGCACGGTGAAGATGGTTAAGGATGCATTCCCGGATCTTCAGGTGATCGCTGGAAATGTAGCTACAGGAGAAGCTGCAAGAGCACTGATCGAAGCTGGTGTAGATGCAGTTAAAGTTGGTATCGGACCTGGATCTATCTGTACAACACGTATCGTTGCAGGTATTGGTGTACCTCAGATTTCAGCTGTTATGGACTGTTATGAAGTAGCAAAAGAGTATGGTATTCCGATCATCGCTGACGGTGGTATCAAGTACTCAGGAGATATGACAAAAGCAATCGCAGCAGGTGCGAATGTATGTATGATGGGAAGCATCTTTGCAGGATGTGATGAAAGCCCGGGAACATTCGAACTGTACCAGGGAAGAAAATATAAAGTATATCGTGGAATGGGATCCATCTCAGCGATGGAGAACGGAAGTAAAGACCGTTATTTCCAGGAGAATGCAAAGAAACTTGTTCCGGAAGGAGTCGAAGGACGTGTTGCATATAAGGGATCTGTAGAAGATACAGTATTCCAGCTCATGGGTGGACTTCGTTCAGGAATGGGATATTGTGGAACACATACAGTTGAAGAGCTTAAAGAGAACGGAAGATTTGTGAAGATCTCTGCGGCATCACTGAAAGAAAGTCATCCACATGACATTCATATTACAAAAGAAGCTCCGAACTACAGTGTAGACGAGTAAATTGAAGGTTTGCAGATTGCCTGCAGACAGATAAATGGAAGTACTGCGGATAT
This sequence comes from Ruminococcus sp. OM04-4AA, assembly GCF_003462585.1. Classification (NCBI taxonomy): domain Bacteria; kingdom Bacillati; phylum Bacillota; class Clostridia; order Eubacteriales; family Oscillospiraceae; genus Ruminococcus; species Ruminococcus sp. OM04-4AA. The sequence continues at coordinate 27,009 of NZ_QTZH01000028.1, forward strand.
TCCGCATTACCTGACGGGATGAAAAATCACATCCCTGATATAATAAAATAATATATAGGAACGCCTTGAGGAATTCCCGGAGGTTCAGTGAGAGCTGGATCTACCGGGAATTTCCCTTTTATACGAATATAAAACAGTTAAGACAAAATTCATAAATGGTTAAGAAACATATGGTATAATAGCTGAAATAAGAAGATGTTTGTTTTAAACGATGGAAATGAGAGAATTAAAAATCAGGAGAAATACCGAATGAGTACGTCAAGACGAAAGCAGCTGGCAGGGCGGAAAACATTGCCGAAGAATACACGAAGGAAGAAAAAGCGAGGCAGAAAAATGTTGCGGATCATAATGATCCCATTAATGATTTTACTGCTTTTTCTTCTTTTTAAATCCTGTATACAAAAGAAAAATCAATATGCTGATGTGGATGCTACGCAGCCGGAGATGGATATACAGTTGTTAGATGTAAATCCGTATTCCAGACCAGGGACAACAATTGACCATGTGAATGGGATTGTTGTCCATTACACAGCGAATCCGGGGAGTACAGCGCAGGATAACAGAGATTATTTTAATGGTCTCAAAGATAGCCATGAGACTTCGGCAAGCAGTAATTTTGTGATAGGATTGGAAGGAGAGATTATTCAGTGTATTCCGACCTGGGAGATGGCATATGCTTCAAATGACCGCAATGTGGATACGATTTCGATTGAATGTTGTCATCCGGATGAGAATGGAAAGTTTACTGATGCAACATACCGCTCACTTGTACAACTTACAGCATGGCTTTGTGCAAAATATGATCTGACAGCAGATCAGGTGATCCGTCACTATGATGTAACCGGAAAAATCTGTCCGAAATATTTTGTAGAGGATGAGGACGCATGGGTAGAATTCAGGAGAAATGTGCAGGATGCGTTGGAAAAACAGTAGACATCATTTCACTGAATTGTTATAATGAAATCAATTCTTGGGATCATAGAAGAATTGATTTCAAAGCTTACGGAGTTAGATGAAATAATGTTTGAAAAATTTTTTCCAGATGAATATTTGGGATCGACTTATAAGATCCCTTTTGAAAAACTATATGAGCAAGGATACCGGGGGGTAATCTTTGATATTGATAATACATTGGTTCCTCACGGTGCACCGGCAGATGAACGTGCAAAGAGACTGTTTCAAAGACTGAGAGAGATTGGCTTTGAAAGTTGTTTGTTGTCTAACAATCAGAAAAAACGCGTAGAGATGTTTAATCAGGAGATCCAGACACATTATATTTATAATGCGCTGAAGCCTGCAAGAAAGAATTATCTTCATGCGATGGAGATCATGGGAACAGATCAGGCGAACACGCTGTTTGTCGGCGATCAGCTTTTTACAGATGTATGGGGCGCAAAGAGGGTCGGAATACACAACATTTTAGTGCATCCGATCAATCCAAAAGAAGAGATTCAGATCGTTTTAAAGCGGTATTTGGAGAAGATTGTGCTTCATTTCTATAAGAAGAGCAAAAAAAGATTGAAAAAAGTCGCAAATTAGTATAGAATGGTAGAAGCAAAAAGTCTGTAACGAACAGTTACATTGTCTGAACGAAATGCAATTAAGGAGGATTATACATGGTTTCAGCAGGAGATTTTAAGAATGGTTTAACAATTGAGATTGAGGGAAATATTTTCCAGATTCTGGAATTCCAGCACGTTAAACCTGGTAAAGGTGCAGCGTTCGTAAGAACAAAACTGAAAAACATCATCAGTGGTGGTGTAGTAGAGAAGACATTCCGTCCGACAGAGAAGTTCGAGAATGCACACATCGAGAGAAAGGAAATGCAGTATCTGTATCAGGATGGAGATCTGTATAACTTCATGGATGTAGAGACATATGATCAGATCGCTCTCAACGCTGATGTAGTTGGAGACGCTCTGAAATTTGTAAAAGAGAATGAGAACGTTAAGATCTGTTCCCATAAGGGCAACGTATTCTCAGTTGAGCCGCCGCTGTTCGTAGACTGGCAATCACAGAGACAGAACCGGGATTCAAGGGTGACACAGCTCAGGGAGCTACAAAGCCTGCAATCGTTGAGACAGGAGCTACTGTTATGGTACCGCTGTTTGTTGAGACAGGTGATGTTCTTAAGATCGATACACGTACAGGCGAGTATCTGTCAAGAGTTTAATTACGAATTTAGTACAGTTTAAGCTGTATTTCAAAAAGGAATCTGTATCATGTAGGTTCCTTTTTTCTTTGACAAAATCAGATGAAATTCTCTGTTTTCACTAAAAAAATCAATTCGGATTTATGCAAAATTCTGGCTTGCTTTTTAAGGGAGGCCTGTCTATAATAAAGAACACATAATATTTGTTCTAAATTTTAAGAAATTCTATTTGGAGAGCTTCTGAACTCTCCGGGAAATTCTAACTCAATTGAAATAGTACATTTCGTACTGGTTTCTCATTTTAATTTTATGAACCGCAATCAGGAAGGAGAAGAGTGAATTATACAGAATTTGTAAATGCGGTAAAGGAAAAACTGACTCGGGAGTTAAATGGAGGTGTCAGGGTAAACGTCTATACGACGAAAAAAAATAATGCAACAGAGCGTACAGGACTAATCCTGGAGACGCCGGGGGTTAATATATCGCCGACAATCTATCTGGAAGAATTCTTTGAACTATATGAAAAAGGGAAACAGATGGATTGGATCATTGAAGATCTGGTGGAACTATATGAAGAAATCCGACAGGAAAAATCATGGGATTACGAGAGGATGCTTTCTTTCGAAGGGGTAAAAGACAGAATCATCTTTCGACTGATCAACACAGAGAAAAACAAGGAATTACTTCTGGATGTTCCACATAAAAAGTTTTTGGATCTGTCACTTGTGTTTGCAGTACTTGTAGAAGCGGACAATGATGGGACGGCAGTGATGCTGATCAAAGATCTGCATATGAGACAATGGAAGGTGACAAAAGAACAGCTTTGGAATGCGGCAAAAGAAAATACAAAGCGTCTGCTTCCGGCAGAATGTTTCGGAATGAATTTTGCAGTGTATGAACTGCTCAGCAGATCAACTCCGGGGGAACATGATCGGGAGAATCTGTTAAGAAGAACCTGGCATATTCATGAAGAACTGGAACTTCCGGAAAAAGATAAAATGTATGTTTTGTCTAATAAACTGAAAAATTATGGGGCGGCCTGTATTGCATACCCTTATATTCTGGACATGCTTGCAGGAGTCTTAAAGGAAAATTTCTATGTTCTTCCAAGCAGTGTCCATGAAGTGATCATCGTACCGGAATCTTCTCAGATCCGTCAGTCAGAATTAGAAAGAATGGTGCGGGAAATCAATGAAACGCAGGTTCCGGAGGAAGAAATCTTAAGCAATCATGCTTATTTCTATTATGCACAGGAAGGGAAACTTCAGCTGGGGAAAGAGATGTGTATCGACAGGGAGGAAAATGAATGAAAGGACGCGGAGAGATTATAGCAATCCTCTGCATGTCAGTCTTTTTGATCTGTATTCTCTATGCAATGACATACGGAGGCATTGTCAAGGCCGAAGAACTTGAAAAACAGCCTGAAAAGGTCGGAGAAAAAACGGAGGTTGATATTGAAGAAGAACTGCGCTGGGCAGAAGAAGTAAAAAAGATCCTGAAAGATATCGGGGTGGGATTTTGTGATGAACAGGAGGATAAGCAGGAAGAAGACGAGGAAGAAGCTTTCGGCCAGACAGATGAAAATAAGATACAAAGTACAGGTGTATATGCAGCGGAAAGGGCAGGAGAAACTGTTTATACAAAGGCGATCGAAAGGGGAATCGGTGCGATCGATGTAGTTGACTATGATGACCAAAACTGGTCTGTGCTGCAGCACTGGAATGAAGGAAGACTTGGTACAAAATCAGGAGAAAGCCTATATTGCACCAATCCAACATTAAAGTTCCAAGAGGGAAACAAAACAGCAGTAGATGCTTCCAAACGTTATAACGAACAGACCATTCAGATGATCGCGGCAATGTTCTATTACTACGATAAGAATAAATGCAACGGTGTAAGTTCAAATTACGATTATCTCTTAAAACAATGCGCAGTATGGTGGATCATGAATGAAGTACACCACTGGTATGGAGATATGGTCCATATAGAAACAGGAAATGGTGTAGCCTGTGGGAATGGTCATTGGATTTCAACACACAAATCTGAGTATTATCACAAAGGGATTGCATGGGCGAAAGAGAATTATAAATATTTTCCGGATGCATATGGGGTTATTTATGAAGGAAATGGACAGCCGCTCAGTAAATGGGGCGGAACATACCAGCCAACCGGAACAGGGAGATTAAAGAAGGTGTCGGCGAATACTTCTGTGACAGAAAAGAACAGTTGCTATTCTTTGGAGGGAGCAGAGTACGGTATCTATAGTAGTCCCACTCTTTCTAGTGAATCAAGAGCAGGAACGTTCAGAACAGATTCAGCAGGAAATTCATCAACAGTTGTGTTGAATGAAGGAACTTATTACGTAAAGGAACTAAAAGCTCCCAAAGGTTATGCACTTGTAGATGAAGTGAAAACGGTTACCGTAAAATCCGGACAGGAAGCGACAGTGACATTTTCAGACCCGCCGCAGATGAATCCTGTAGAGCTTTTGCTAAAGAAAAAAGGTATGGAACAGGAGTATGTTGATCCGTCAGGGACAGCGGCGTATCAGGGAGCACAGTTTTTAGTGAAATTCTATGCAGAACTTCTGGAGCCGGGGAAAGATCCGAAAAAAGCAGGGAAAAAGCCAGTCAGAATCTGGGTCTTTCAAACAGATGCAAAAGCAGTTTGCCGTTATCAGGAGAAGTATAAGGTGAAAGGCGATGCATTGTATAAAACGACAGACGGAACAGAGGCACTTCCGCTGGGAACCGTAACAATTCAGGAGATAAAACCGCCAAAAGGGTATTTCCTGAATGAGGAAGTTTTTGTTTGTCAGATAAAGCCAAAAGGTACGGGAGAAAAAATAAATGTATATCAGAACCCTACGATACCGGACCGGGTTTTCCAGATTCATTTGGTGAAAAAAGCAACGGAAACAGGACATCCTCTTTCGGGAGCGCAATTTAAGCATATCAGACCGGATGGAAGTGAAAAAATTCTGACAACAGATGAAAAAGGGACTCTGAAAGTAATGCCATTATCGCATGGAATTCACAAATTAAAGGAAGTAAAAGCACCGGACGGGTACCGGACAAATAATAATGAACTGATTTTCCAGGTTGATGAGAGCGGGAAAACAGAAATTTTATCTGAGGTAAATACAGAAGAAGGAGAGGTTGTTATCGAATATACAGAGGATGGAATTGCGGTAGTGACGATAGAAGATAAGCCAGCCTGTTACAAGATTGAGCTGAAAAAGGAAAATGAAAAAGGTGTTGCACTTGCAGGAGCTGAGTTTACTTTATATGAAGACCAGGCATGTCAGAAAGAAATTGACCGGGTGTTGACGGATGGAAATGGAATTGCAATGTTCGAAAATCTGGAAGTAAAGAAAAAGTACTATATGAAAGAAACAAAAGCACCGACAGGTTACAGAATTCCGAAAACATCAGATGATGCAGATATTGAATATGAAATCTGTCTGGAAAGTAATCCGGAAGAGGGAAAGTGTCTGTTGGTTGTAAATGGAAAAGAATACAGAAGCAAAGATACTGCAGACAGCAAGATAAGTATTGAAGGTTCAATTAAGGAGTGGAATGTGAAAATGAAGATTATAAATCAGACAGGAAAGAAGCTTCCAGATACAGGATCGGCAGGAAAACCTGTGTTACTTACGGGAATTTTAGCTGTAGGAATCATGGCAATGATTTACAGAAAAAAAGAGCAAAAAAGATAGTAGTAAAACGGTGAGAAATGAGGAGGTGACAAAATGAAAAAAAGAATGATGAAAATCTGTTATATGATGACTTTGGCAGCGGTACTCTGTACTTCGGGAACAATAGGTGCGACCGGAATCAAATCTGTATATGCAGCGGAAAATGAAGTACAGGGAAGAGCAGCAACTACAAATGGAATTTTGAATCTTAATAATGGTCCTGCAAGTATTACGATCAAAGGAAATGACGGACAGAGTCTGAAAGGAAAAAGATTTCTGGTATATCAGTTATTTCAGGCAGAAAATGCGAAAGGAATGGAATCCATTAATTACACGTTTAATCCGGAATACAAGAAATTTGTCTGTTATATCGTGGGACAGCGGATTCATAAGGATGAGAGAAATGTAACAGAGTATGATGTGATCGATTATATTCAGTCTCTGAATACGCATCAGACAGAAGGGGCGCAGACCGCTCAGGAAAAGGAAGGAGCATACAGTGAATATCGTGTTTTTGTAGAAGAATTAAGAACCCATCTACAGAGAAATGGAAAAACAGGTCAATCTGTTGAAGTGACAAGTACAAAAGCGGACAATTCATTTGAAATTAAGGGATTACCATACGGATATTATATTATCGATGAGGTGACAGCAGTAAAAGGAACGAATTCAGCAGCCTCTTTGTGTATGGTAAGTACAGCTAATCCGGAAATGAACCTCAACATAAAATCAGACTATCCGGTTGTGACAAAAAAGATCCGGGAAGATGATGAGCAGGATAAAGTTGGAAATCAGGGATGGAATGATTTGGCTGATTTTGAGATCGGGCAGACTGTGCCATATCGGTATGAGTCAAATATGCCTGATGTTAACGGATATAACAATTATTATTACGCATGGCATGATGTGATGAGTGAAGCACTTACTTTCAAAAAGGATTCTGTTGCCATCCGGATTTATGAAAATTCAAATGCAGGAAATTATTATGAATTGAAAGAAGACGAATTTGAAGTAAAGGAAGCTCCGGGAGGAGGAGATACGTTTCAGGTTGTTGTTTCTGATATGAAAAAAATCATAGACAGAGAGTTTAATCGTAAAAATGAAGCAGGAGAAAATAAATATGGACAGAAAATAGTGCTTACCTATCAGGCAACATTGAATGAAAAGGCAGCGAAAAATACAGGACGTCCGGGATTTGAAAATGATGTTCGGCTGGAATTTTCAAATGATCCGGATTCAGCGGTGAGAGGAAGTACAGGATATACACCGTGGGATACAGTTGTTTGTTTCACTTATAAAATCAATGCATTGAAATCAAATAACCATGGACAAAGTCTGGAAAATGCCAGGTTCAGACTTTATTCTGACGCTGGATTAAAAAATGAAGTATATGTAAAACAGGGAGAAGGTGGGTACATTGTAATTAACCGGGACAGTCTTGGAGGAAACGACCATACAGGTGGAAAGCAGCCGGAAAATGCGGTGGAGATGAAATCCGGTCAGGATGGAACCTTTATGATCTATGGATTAGATAGTGGCACCTATTATCTGAAAGAAACAGAGGCACCGGCAGGATACCGTCTGCTGACAGAGCCGATTGTGTTAAATATAAAAGCAAGTTTTCCAAATGATAGAAACGCATATGTAAAAGGAGACGGAAAAACAGACAAAGGATTGAAAAAACTGGAGACATCTGCGCAGATCAAAGAATTTATTAACGGAAACTGGAAAGAATCAGAAATCAGTCTGACAACAAATGAAGGCGAAGGATCTGCTAATCTAACAGTAATTAATACAGTTGGAAAAAAACTGCCGGTAACAGGTTCTTCAGCAGCTGTTATCTGTATTACAACCGGAAGTGTTCTTGTTCTTGCAGGAGCAATGAGAAGAAACAGAAAAAATGCAAAGGAAAAACAATAGATTACAGTCAGATCTTTTACTATGGATAGGAGTTCTTTTGTGTAGTATACCTCTTTTGACTGGCTGGTATAGTCAGAAGAAAACACAAAATGTGTTGGCAACATATGAACAGATTGTGGAACAGACAACAGGAGATGAAATTGAACAATTAAGGAATCAGGCTGATGAATATAATAAAAAGCTTTGGGCAGAATCGAAAGGAGTCAGGGAACAAAGCGAGCCTGACCAGATGGAAGAGTATGAAGGTCTGTTAAATGCCGAAAAAATACAGACAGGAATGATGTGTGTACTGGAAATTCCGTCAATAGATCTCAGGCTTCCGGTTTATCATGGAACCAGCGAGGCAGTACTTAAGGAAGGTGTAGGGCATTTGATGGACAGTAGTCTTCCGATAGGGGGAGAAAATACGCATTGTGTGATGACGGGACATCGTGGGCTTGCAAGTGCGAGACTTTTCACTCGTCTGGATGAATTAAAGGAAGGCGATGAGTTCTTTCTGGAAGTACTGGGAGAAAAACTCGCATATAAGGTAGAAGAAATAAATGTAATCTTACCAGAAGAGGTAGAAAGTCTGGAAATCAGACCGGGAGAAGATCTGGTTTCGCTTGTCACATGTACCCCATATGGAATTAATACCCATCGGTTAGTGATTACTGGAAAGCGGGTTGTGTATGAAGAGAAAAAAGAAGAGAAAATCAAAAAGAAACGTCCATCTGTTAGAGAAATGATCTTCACAATGATTCCAATTCTCTTTTTGGTATATGTTGTGATTGAAAGAATAAAAAGAAAGCGAGAAAAAAGAAATTGTGAGGGAAAGAGAAAAAGAAACAGAAACCAGAAAAGGAAATGTAAGCACTACAGGAGAAAGAAACGTAAAAGAAAGAAAAGCAGGAGACAAAAAAGAAAGATGCAAAAGACGGCAAAATGGGAAAATCAAATGCGGAATTCTTCTTTTGATATGTTTTCTGGTGGTAGCAGTAAAGACCCCGGCGTTTGCAGAAACAGAAACAGGAAATATAGAAATCTGTATTGCAGATACCGGAGAACAAATTAAAAGAGAAGGTGTTACATTCCAGTATTCCAAAGTGGCATCTCTTGTTGATGGTGCTTACGAGATGGAGAAAAGATATGAAGATAAAGGCGTGGATCTCAATGAGGTAAGGTATGCCAGAGAACAGGAAGAGCTGGCGCGGACTTTGAGTAAATATCATTATAGTGATGGATTGTGCAGGACGGATTGCGATGGAAAAGCAACCCTTACGAATCTGAGGGAAGGAGTTTATCTGATCTATGTCGAAGATGAATCAGAATACGAGGTTCAGCCGGTCCTTGTCCAGCTGCCAAAATGGGAAGAGGACAAAGGGGCAATGAACTGGAATGTCAGGGTATGTCCAAAACAAACGATAAGGGAAGAGGCTGCAAAGACCGGAGATTCACAACAGGCAGGTGCATGGGCAATACTTTGTCTTGGGGCAGGGATATTAATTCTTCTGCTTGCAGTGAAAAAAGAATAGTTACTGTTCACACGGGAGTGAACAGTAACTTATTTGCCACTTTACATTTATACAGAATTGTGCTAGGATAAAAAAGGTTGTTAGCTGTACGAAATTAAATTTTCCCACTAACAACCGAGATGCGTCTGTAGCTCAGTGGATAGAGCGATGCCCTCCGGAGGCATGTGCGGCGGTTCGACTCCGCTCAGACGCTATAAGATATATAGGATAAAAAAGTCCTGTTATTTCAGCACATTCAGATGGCTGAGAATAACAGGATTTTTTCATATAGTTTTTTATTCACAATCTGCAAGGATGTGGTCTTTCATTTCAGGATCAAACCGGTTGTTTCTTAGCATTTCAATCTCATACTTATAAGGGGCATAAGATTTCTTTGCTTTTGTTACAGAAGGAATATAAGGAGTCTCAAGGATCTTCGGTACAGATTCGAAATCCGGGTGATGGACAATTGTAGAAATTGCATCAAAACCGATTTCTCCAAAGCCGATATTTTCATGCCGGTCTTTCGCGGCTCCTGGAATATTTTTGCTGTCATTGATATGGAAGACGGCAATCTGATCTTTTCCAAGCAGACGGTCAAAAGACTCCATAACATCATCAAAATGATGGATGATATCATATCCGCTGTCGCTTGTATGACAAGTGTCAAAGCAGACTCTCAATTTATCATTCTGGACAACTCCATCATAAATCCGGGCAAGTTCTTCAAAATTCCGTCCGATTTCTGATCCCTTTCCGGCCATTGTTTCAAGGGCAATACAGCAGTCAGTCTCAGCAGTGAGAACTTCATTGAGTCCTTTGATGATCTGTGCAGTTCCGATTTCGACACCGGCACCTACATGAGCACCCGGATGAAGGATCAGAGTGTGGCTTCTGCAGGCAATCGTGCGGTCGATTTCTTTTGCCAGAAATTCTACGGCAAGAGAGAACGTCTCTGGTTTTACTGAATTACCGAGGTTGATGATATAAGGTGCATGAACGACAATTTCATCAATTCCGTGTTCTTTCATATATTCCCATGCTGGTTCGATATTCAATTCACTGATTTCTTTTCGGCGGGTATTCTGTGGGGCTCCGGTATAAAACATAAATGTATTGGCACCGTAAGAAGCGGCTTCTTTCGCAGAACCAAGAAGCATTTCTTTTCCACTCATGCCAACGTGTGAACCTAATTTTAACATTGTTGGATATCCTTTCTGTCTGATGTTATATCATACAGGATGTAGAAACTGTATGTGTAAAGCTGTGGTTACATTATAAGTATTGGTTATTTTTATGTCAATTGGTTTCGGGGGCAGTCCGGATCAATTTGAATCGTTGCCGTTACTGTTCATAGTAACGCTTGCTGTTCTGTTGGATACATGATAGAATAAATAGTGGCTGTTTGTCTCCAGAAAAGTTGGGAGGCAGACTTGTTTTAATAAAATTGCCGTCAGGCAGAAAAGACAAACGAAAAGTAAAGAGGAGTGTGAAACTTTGAAGACATTACTGGAAATGATCACAATAGAAATGAAAGAAGCGTTCAAAGCAGCAGGATATGATGAAGAGCTTGCAAGAGTTACGCTTTCCAACCGCCCGGATCTCTGTGAATATCAGTGTAATGGTGCAATGGCAGGTGCGAAGAAATATAAGAAGGCTCCAATCATGATTGCGAATGCAGTTGTGGAAGAACTTGCAGATAGCAAGTATTTTGCATCAGCAGAAGCGGTGAATCCGGGATTTATCAACCTGAAGCTGGCACCGGAAGTTGTTGCAGAGTATTTGAATGAGATGGCAGCAGATGAGAATCTTGGCGTTGAAAAAGAAAAGAATCCGAAAAAAGTTATTATTGATTACGGCGGACCGAACGTGGCAAAACCGTTGCATGTCGGACATCTTCGTTCTGCGATTATCGGAGAGAGCATTAAACGTATTATCCGTTTTAAAGGAAATGATGTAACAGGAGATATCCATCTGGGAGACTGGGGATATCAGATGGGCCTGATCATCACAGAGCTGAAAAAACGTAAACCGGAACTCCCGTATTTTGATGAGAGTTTTGAAGGAGCATATCCGGAAGAAGCACCATTTACGATCAGTGAACTGGAAGAGATTTATCCTACAGCAAGTGCTTATGCAAAAGAGCACGACGATTATAGAGAAGAAGCACTTCATGCAACTTATCTGTTACAGAATGGATATAAAGGATATCGTGCAATCTGGAAACATATTATGAATGTGTCTGTAACTGACTTGAAGAAGAACTACGAGCGACTGAGTGTAGATTTTGATCTCTGGAAAGGTGAAGCGGATGCCCAGGCATATATTCCGGATATGGTCGAGATGCTCAAGGAGAAAGGATTCGCACATTATGATGAGGGTGCGCTTGTAGTAGACGTTGCAGAGGAGACAGATAAGAAAGAGATTCCTCCGTGTATGATTCTGAAATCTGACGGAGCTGCGCTGTATGATACAACAGATCTTGCTACACTGGTAGAACGTGAGAAACTGTATGATCCAGATCAGGTGATCTATGTTGTTGATAAGCGTCAGGAATTGCATTTTGTGCAGGTATTCCGTTGTGCGAAGAAGACAGGAATTGTAAAACCGGAGACAGAACTTACATTTCTTGGATTTGGTACAATGAACGGAAAAGATGGTAAGCCGTTTAAGACAAGAGAAGGCGGTGTTATGCGTCTTGAGAATCTGATCCGTGAGATTGATGAAGAGATGTATAAGAAGATCATGGACAACCGTACAGTAGAGGAAGAAGATGCAAGACGTACAGCAGAAGAAGTTGGACTTGCAGCAATCAAGTACGGAGATCTTTCTAACCAGGCTTCTAAAGATTATATCTTTGATGTTGACAGATTTACTTCCTTTGAGGGAAATACAGGACCGTATATTCTTTATACAATCGTTAGAATTAAGTCTATCCTCAAAAAATATGCTGAGAATGGCGGAGTTCTTGACGGAACGATCAGACCGGCTGAGAATGATGCAGAGAAGTCTCTGATGCTTCAGGTAGTGAAATTCAATGAAGTGATCGATAATGTATATAAAGAGACAGCTCCTCATAAGTTGTGTGCATATATCTATGATCTTGCGAACGACTTTAATAAGTTCTATCATGAGACAAAGATTCTTGCAGAAGAAGACGAAGAGAAGAAGAAAGGTTATCTTGCACTTCTTACACTTGCGAAAAAAGTACTTGAGACCTGCATTGACCTTCTTGGATTTACAGCTCCGGAAAGGATGTAATACGAATTATGACAGAAAATGGATTGATGGATGGTACAAGAACAGAAAAACTGTTTTACAATGACAGCCATCTTTCAAAATTTACTGCAATGGTTCTGGAATGTGAGCCGTATGAGAAAAAGGAAGGATGCTATGCGGTAGAACTTGACCGTACAGCATTCTTTCCGGAAGGCGGCGGACAGTATGCAGATACAGGAAAACTGAAGGATGCGAAGGTATCTGATGTTCGGGAAAAGAATGGAAGAATTCTGCATATTACAGATCAGCCGTTTGAAGCAGGAGAGATTGTTGAAGGCGAGATCGACTGGGAGACCAGATTTATGAAGATGCAGCAGCATACCGGAGAGCATATTGTTTCCGGAATCGTGCATGCAAGATACGGTTTCAACAATGTTGGATTTCATCTTGGAACAGAAGATTGTACGATGGATTTTGATGGAGAGATATCAAAAGAAGCACTGCAGGAGATTGAACTTGAAGCAAATCGTGCAGTGTGGAAGAATCTGACAATCGAAGTGTCCTATCCATCCAAAGAAGAGCTGGAAGAACTGGATTACCGCAGTAAGATTGAGATTGAGGGACAGGTTCGTATCGTATCGGTTCCGGGATATGATATCTGTGCGTGCTGTGCGCCGCATGTTGAACGCACAGGAGAGATCGGTATGATCAAGCTTGTTAATATGCAGCGATACAAAGGCGGCGTTCGTGTGACAATGCTCTGTGGAAGCCGTGCACTTGCAGATTATGAGAAGAAGCAGGAACAGAACAGGAAAATTTCAGCGTTGCTCTGTGCGAAAGAATATGAGACAGCAGAGGCAGTGGGACATTTGAAAGAAGAGCTGGATTCTCTGAAACGGACACTGGTGGAGAAAGAACGCCAGCTTGTACACATCTGGGCGCAGTCTGTTCCGGAAGAAGAAAAAACGGTCTGTATGTTTTCAGAGGATATCAGTGCGGATGCCATGCGTCAGTATGTGAATGAAGTGCTTGAAAAAGAAAGAATTCTTTGTGCTGTGTTTTATGGAAATGATGTAGCGGGATACCGTTATGTGATCGGAAGCAGAACCCAGGATCTTCGTGTATTTTCCAAAATGTTAAATGCTGCATTCGAAGGACGGGGAGGCGGAAAGCCGGAGATGGTTCAGGGAACTGTAAAAGGTGAAGCCGGAAAGATCAGAGAGTGGATTCAGAAGATAGCGGAGGAATTGTCTTATGAAAAATGATCCGAGACGCTCCTTCTGGAGAGCTGCCGGTCCTCTACTTGGATTTTGGGGAATCCAGCTGGTGATGGAATTTGTGATTGAGTTTATAATCATTCTTCCTTTTATGGGGGAAGCATCTTCCAGGATGACACAAAGTGGAGAAGTTCTTAATTATCAGGAAATGATGAATAAGTACTATGAAGTGTTAAGTCCTGCGTTTGATAAAATCATAGGAGGTCAGATTGCGATTGCAGGTATTGCTACAGCAGCAACGTTGTTTCTGACAGTTACATTGTTTGTTATCGATCGAAAGAAAGAGCAGATTGCAGGGATACAGCGGATGGGGGTTCAAAAGCCACTGAAGAATTACTGGTCACTTCTTGTGATGGGAGTGATCGGAAGTATTGGTGCTACATGTCTGTCCGCTATGGCACAGGCTGTTTTGGTTGATTCGGAGTATATCCAGACCGCACAGAATATGTATTCAGCAGATTTTGTGGTCCAGATTATTGTATTTGGATTTGCAATTCCGATTGCAGAGGAATTTATGTTCCGCGGAGTGCTTTATCAGAGGTACCGGGAGACCAGAGGATTTTATTATGCGGCAATCTGGTCAGCGCTGTTTTTCTCAGTCACACACACCAACACGGTACAGATGATCTACACTTTTCTCTTAGGAATTCTTCTGTGCTATGTTTATGAGAAATTTGGTTCAATGAAAGCTCCGATTATGCTTCACATTGTTTTGAATCTGGGATCTTTGATCTTTACAGATATCGGAGTGTTTAACTGGCTTGCCAGAGAACCGTTTAAAATGGCAGCGGCAGTGATTATCAGCACATTTATCTGTGCAGCTTGTTTTGTGTGGATTCAGAGAAGCGGGGATCCGGTGAGTACTCAGAAAACAGAGGAATAATGAAGAAATACAAATGAAATAAATTGTACTGATAAAAATACAATCTTAAATTGTGCGCGATGAGGTGCGAAACCTTGTCGCGCTTTTTCTTTTTAATCTATTATTTTATCAAATAAAATCAAAGAAAAACAGAAATCTTAATATTAATATTATTTTTAATAAGAAAATCAAA
>NZ_QTZH01000029.1:0-40368 GCF_003462585.1 Ruminococcus sp. OM04-4AA
TAAGAATACTCTTTTACTTATAAAAAAAATTCTTTTAAAAATTGTTCAATAATCATAAAAAATAATCTCCGGGAAATCAGGTTTTTCACCTCATTTCGGAGATTATTTCTTTTTAATCAAGTATTATTCTACATCTTTCAATGCTTCGAGATCTTCTTCTCCTGTACGTACTTTTACTACTTTCTGCACGTTGTATACAAAGATCTTACCATCACCGACATGTCCTGTATACAGTGTCTTGGATGCTGTTTCGATAACTTTCTCAACCGGAATATTTCCAACGATAACTTCTACTTTTACCTTTGGCAGAACAGTTACGTCCATCTCAACTCCACGGTATTTCTCGCCGGCACCTTTCTGGATACCACATCCCATAACCTGAGTCACTGTCATTCCTGTTACACCAAGATTATTCAATGCTGCTTTCAGGCGCTCGTACTTGGAAAGTTTTGCGATAATAACTACTTTATGCATTCCTGTATCTGCATCTACCGGTCCGGCTACAGGTACAGCTGCTGCTCTCTGGATTGGAGATGCTGCGTCATAATCTGCTACACCAAGATCTGTGTTTTCATTTTCATTCATTGCACCTTCTGTAATATCCATGATGCTGAATCCTGCATATGCTGATGCAAGACCATGCTCCTTGGAATCCAGACCAACAATCTCTTCTTCCTCTGAAACACGAAGTCCAATTGTCCTATCGATTACTTTGAAGATAATTGTCATTGTTACAACTGTCCAAGCAAGAACTGTTACTACACCAAGAAGCTGTGTTCCGAGAAGTCCGAATCCACCGCCGTAGAACAGACCTTTCAGTGTGCTTTCCGGCGCATTTGTTGTTGCAAAAAGACCAACTGCGATTGTTCCCCAGATACCATTTAAGCAATGAACTGCTACGGCACCAACCGGGTCATCTACATGCACTACATTATCACAGAACCAAACGCCAAATACTACGAGAACTCCTGCAACTGCTCCAATGATCAGTGCTCCTAATCCATCTGTCACATCACAAGGTGCTGTGATTGCTACCAGACCTGCGAGGGATGCATTCAGACACATAGACACATCTGGTTTTCCATAACGAAGCCATGTGAAGATCATACATACAACGGTTGCTGTTGCCGGTGCGATTGTTGTTGTCATAAAGATAGATGCAAGCTGTGGGCCTGTTGTTGCTGCCGCACCGTTGAATCCATACCATCCAAACCAGAGGATGAAACATCCAAGAGCACCTATTACAAGGTTATGTCCAGGAAATGCGTGGACTTTTGTTACTTTTCCATTCTTATCTCTTGAGAATTTACCAATTCTGGCTCCTTCCATTGCAGCTCCGATGAATGCTGTTGCTCCACCTACCATGTGGATTGCACAAGATCCTGCAAAATCATGGAAGCCAAGCTGTGAAAGCCAGCCACCGCCCCAAATCCAGTGTGCTTCGATCGGATACACAACTGCGGAGATCATTGCGGAATAAATACAATAGGAAAGAAACTTTGTTCTTTCTGCCATGGCTCCTGATACGATTGTTGCTGCTGTCGCACAGAATACCAGGTTGAATACGAAATTAGACCAGTCAAAGTTTGCATAATCTGTGAATATTCCAAGTGTCGGAATTCCTACCAGTCCGCCAAGTGCATCTTCTCCAAGCAATAATCCAAAACCAAGAAAAATAAACACGATTGTTCCGATACAAAAATCCATCAGATTCTTCATGATAATGTTACCGGCATTCTTTGCTCTGGTGAATCCTGTCTCTACCATAGCGAATCCTGCCTGCATAAAGAATACAAATGCAGCTCCGATCAGGAACCAGATGCCGAACACTTCTGTTCCGACTGTGCTTGAAATCTGAGTAATAATTTCTTGTGTCATACTACTTCCTCCTCATACCTGAAAACTAAAAAGGCGCATCCCACAGCTTCCCTGAATCATCCCCCCTGAATCGGTTCTTGCTGTGAGACACACCTTTGTGTCATTGAGACCTGCCGCTATTTGCGGCAAATCTATAGGTACCATATTTTATTAAAAGAAAAGGCACTCTGAGATCTGTTTCTCAAAGCGCCTTTGCTTTTATGTCACGTAGTTTACTCCCCTAGCCCAATGTTGTCAACCTATATTTTTACTTTTCGTAAATTTTCTGATTTTTTATACTTTTCATGCATTTCTTTCATATATTTTCACAAAACAGAGTGCACTCTTGCAATATAAACCACCATCTGCTAAAATTTATCTTATGAATCAAGAGCAATCCGCTCTTTTCAATAATTGTAACTATTTCAAGCATATTAAATTATAAGGAGGACTCTAAAATGAGCAAAATTGATGAAATCAGAAGCGCTATGGTCGCTGCAATGAAGGCAGGAGACAAAGAACGAAAAGCCGCACTTTCCTTTCTGCTCTCCTCTCTGAAGAATAAAGCTATCGACAAACGTGCCGACCTGACAGAAGAGGAAGAAGGACAGGTAATCTTAAAAGAAATCAAACAGTTAAAAGAAACAATTGATATGACACCTGAAGATCGTACAGATCTGATTGAAGAGGCTCAGAAGCGTCTTGCTGTTCTTGAAGAATATGCACCAAAGATGATGAGCGAAGATGAGATCAAAGCAGTGATCACATCCGTTCTTGCAGATCTTGGTATCGATGCTCCTACAGCAAAGGATAAAGGTAAGATCATGAAAGAACTCATGCCGAAGGTAAAAGGCAAAGCTGACGGTAAAGAAGTCAATCAGATTCTTGCCGGCATGATGAAATAAATACAGATTCCAGAATAAAGACGTAGCAAAGAGGGTGTCGCACTAAACGACACCCTCTTACTTTTTGTTAATTATTTCATTTTTTCTGCTTATTTTGTCATCTGTTTTCCCACTTATGATAAATCGCCTCAAGTGCATCTACCGCACCATCGATTCCAAGAAGACTTGTATTCAGCAGGATTGCATTCGCATCAATGCTTCCCCACTTACGGTCTGTTCTACCTTCATAATACAGGCGTCTCTCTCTGTCAATCTTCTTAATCTTATCTACAGCCTCTTTCTCGGAAAGCTTATAGATATCCATGATTCGATTGATTCTATCATCCTTATAAGCATAGATAAATGTATTCACAACATTTGAATAATCCCCAAGAACATAATCTGCGCAGCGTCCCACGAAGATTCCAGGTCCGCGTTCCGCAAGCTTGCGGATGATTGCCGACTGTGCGTCAAAAAGTTGATCACTTAATGGTTTCTCCACTTCCGGACTGAGCATAAATGTAGTATAATCACCCATTCCAATATAATAGCTTGATAACACATTTCCAAGTCTCGTCTCATCTACTCTTCCAGCATCTTCGTTCGAAATTCCAAGATCTCTTGCTGCCATTCGAATCAGATTATGATCGTAAAGAGGAATGTTCAGTCTCTCTGCCAGTCTGTTTCCTACTTCATGACCGCCACTTCCGAACTGTCTTCCAATTGTAATAATTGTGTGATCCATCATAAGCAAGTCCTCCTTTTTCTGATAATTCTATTCTATCACTCTTTGAATTAAGAAAAAAGACTTTCTTCCTGTTTTCCGCTAACAATTTTGTAATACTGTTTCGAAGTCACCATATAGACAATGATATAGAATAATGCAAATACTAAATAGGAGCACACTGTCACCAGAATCAGGAATTTTCTGTCAGAAAAAGCAAGCAGATGCACCATTTTTTCTATCATTGGAAATGCAAATGCCGTATGAATTCCGGCAGCCACAAGAGGCAGGAAGAATACTGTCATTACCTGAGAATTGATCGTCTGACGCACTTCTTTCTGTGTCATCCCCACTTTCATCAGAATCTGGAATCTGTCCTGATCCTCATAGCCTTCTGTAATCTGTTTATAATAAATGATCAGCACCATTCCAAGAATGAATACGACTCCAAGAAGGATTCCAAGGAAGAACAGACCGCCGTACAAAGCCTGGTAATCAGCCCTTGATGCGGCTCTGCTGTCTGTAGAAGCTCCAAAAAATAGGGTATCTGATTCCTCTGATTCCTGTTCAGCCAATGCATTGATTTTCTTGTCAATCTCGTTTTGAATCTGGATCTGCTCTTCATCTCCACAGGACAGATCAAAATTGTAGTACCATTTCTCATAAGAACCATTGACACCGTAAACGGAAACATTTCCTTCTTCCAAAGCTTTTATATCTTCCAGTCCGGAAACCACCAGATAGAAGCTGCTGTTCATATTTGCCATATTATTTCCATTTGAAATCATTTTATCCAAATGTCCTTTAATCCTCCATGTCCCGGAATTCTCCACCGTGATCTGATCATAGGGGAAATCGGAATCTTTCGCATACAGATACGCTTCCCCGGGAGCAAGCACCAGATTCGTCCCCATGATCCGATTATACGCTTCCAACGGCAGAGCATAGAACATTTTTAAATGATCAAATGTATTCACTTCATTGACTCCCGGAGCATTCTCCGGATTAAAATAGATTTCATTTTTTGAAACAATTCCACTGACTGTAAGCATCCGGTAATTCTCCGGATTCTCCGCGGTCTGGTTATGTTCTTTCAAAACCTTCTGTACAAGCTCTATAATCTGTCCATTCTGATTCTCTTTCATTTCTTCCGTCTGCTCCGGTTTCGTGTACATCTCAATCTGGACAGATTTCGGATATCGAAGATTCAAGCCATGTTCCATACTCAGATACAGGCTGGTTGTAGAAGATACCATAACCAGAACCATTGTGGACAGAATACAAATAGACGCTAATCCTGCCCCATTTCGTTTCATACGGTAAATCATGGATGAAAGTGAAATAAAATGATTTGTTTTATAATAATATCCTTTCTTTTTCTGCATTATTTTACAAAATGTGACCGAGCCGGCAATAAATAACAGATACGTTGCAAGGATTACCAGCACGACGGCAACCATAAACCAGATCATCGCTACAAGCGGATCTTTGATTGTCAGGGATAAATAATAAGCCACACCAAGCAGAAGCAACCCGAGTACTGCAAAGATCCAGTTTGCCTTCGGAGGTTTCTCTCCTGTCTTTTCACTTTTTAAAAGTTCTACAGGTTTTAACCGATAGACGGACACGATCATCCGAAGCATGATTAATGCAAAAATGACCAGGAATAACAGTGCCGTAGCCACAAGTGCCGGAACACTGATCTTCATAGAAAGTCCGGCATTACTTCCAAGTATCTTCGCTGCCAGAAGTTCCCCTAATTTAGAGAACAGGATTCCTCCCACGATTCCTCCTGCAATCGTCAGAACACTGATGATCAGATTCTCAAGAACCATGATTTTTACAAGATCGATTTTTCCCATTCCAAGGATGTGATACAACCCAAACTCTCTCTGTCGTCTGCGGATCAGAAATGAATTTGTGTAATACAGAAGGATCAGCGAAAAGATTGAGATCACACCAGAACCAAATCCAAGGATCATCTGCATAGTATCCCCACCTTTGATCTGGGCAAACTGCGGACTCACTGCAAGATAATCGATCAGATAGAACATCATAACCATACAGATACATGTGATCAAATATGGAAGATACAGCTTCTTATTTTTCTTAATTCCATTAACGGAAAGTTTCAGATAAAGTCCACTTTTCATCGTCTCTCACCACCTGTCGCAAGCATTGTCAGTGTCGCTGAGATATTCTGATAGAACTGTTCATCTGTCTGTTCGCCTTTATATACCTGGTGGAAAACTTCTCCGTCTTTAATAAATAGCACTCTCCCGGCCTTGCTCGCTGCTTTGACAGAATGTGTTACCATAAGGATCGTCTGTCCCGATTGATTGATCCGCTCAAATACCCCGAGCAATTCATCCGTTGATTTCGAATCGAGTGCCCCGGTCGGCTCATCCGCCAGGATCAGTCTCGGATCTGTGATCAGCGCTCTCGCCACTGCTGCACGCTGCTTCTGTCCTCCTGACACCTCATAGGGATACTTCTCCAGAAGTCCTGCAATTCCAAGTTCTTTCACGATTGGCATCATCCTGACATTCATTTTCCTGTAATCAACTCCCTGCAGTACCAATGGCAGTAAGATATTGTCCTTTAGATTAAATGTATCCAAAAGATTGAAATCCTGAAATACAAACCCAAGATGATCTCTCCTGAACTTGGACAGATCCTTCTCACGGATTGCTGATAACGGTTTTCCATCCAGATAAACTTCCCCTTCAGTTGGTTTATCCAATGCCGCCAGCATGTTCAGTAATGTCGTCTTCCCCGAGCCACTCTCTCCCATGATTGCTACATATTCGCCCTCTTCTACTGAGAATGTTACCTTAGAGAGTGCCTGTACCTGATTACCGCCAAAACGGGGACGGTATATTTTTTTCAAATTTTCTACTTCCAAAACTGTCATTTCTTACGACCTCCTCTTCTTTCTTTCAACATCCTCAGTATAACAATACAGCCAGAATGCCAACATTGATTTCTGTGACATTCCAGCTGTCTGATGTGACAATTTTGTCACTTGCTTCTCTCTGTGTGATTTAGTGGTTTACTCTGTTCTCAACGGATACTCTGCCAGATCTATTGTAAAACTGCTGCCTTCCCCCAGCTTCGACACTACCGTGATCTGATGCCCAAGTTTCTTTGCCGCCATCTGACTCAGATACAGACCGATTCCCGTTGATTTCCGTTCCATTCTTCCATTATATCCCGTATATCCTTTTTCAAAGATTCTCGGCAGATCCTCCGGTGCAATCCCCATTCCGGTATCTGTAACTGTCAGTTTCTTTTCTTCACTGACAATAATCGTCACAGTTCCTTTCAGTGTATATTTCACTGCATTGGATAACAACTGTTCAATAATAAACGAAAGCCATTTCTCATCCGTCAAAACAATCTGATCTGTCCCTTCATAGATCAGACGGATTCTCCTTCGAATAAACTGTCCTGCATATTTACGGATCGATTTTCTTACAATTTCATCCAAAGGATACTGTGCGATTACCAGATCCTTCGTGCCACTGTCAAGACGCACATACCAAGTGCCATCTCCACATACTGCTCCACCCGGAACAGTTCGGCTTTCAGATTCTGATTCGTCTCGGTATCTTCCTGCTGAAGTAATACATTCATCACAGCAATCGGTGCCTTGATCTGATGCACCCAGGTTGCATAATAGTCCTCCATGTCCTGACCGGACTTCTCCCATCTGGCATGTTCTTTTCTTTGCTGTTGTTCTTCTTTTCTGATTAGCTCCTGATATCCTGACTCAATCCCATCTTGTGCGATTGGAAGCGAATCCTCATAAGGTCCTTCTCCTTGCAGCAAATGCTCCAGCTTCTGCCCGGTTTTCTTATACCGCAAATATCCACAGAGAAGAAAAAGTAATCCAAATGCCAGACACAACACTGTTGGATAAACCGCTACCTTCAGATTAATCTCTTCCAACACAAAAATCAGAAAAAAGATTCCCGCACACAGCAAACTCCACAGAAGCACAAATCGGATTCTTTTCAAATATTGTAAAAACATTTTTACTCCTTCTCGATGATATATCCACCGCCGACTTTCGTCTTGATAAAGCCTTCCAATCCCGCTTTTTCCAGCTTTTTCCGAAGTCTTCCGACATTGACTGTCAATGTATTCTCTTCGATATAATTGTCTGTCTCCCACAGCTTTGTCATCAGCGTGTCTCTGCTGACCACGCGTCCTTTATTCTCCATCAATGTCTGTAAGATACGAAATTCATTCTTTGTCAACTCAATCTTTTCCCCATTATAGGTCATTGTTGTATCATAGAGGTTCAGGATTGCTCCTCTATGTTCCAGCATCGGCACTTTTCCTGACAAATCATACGTTCTTCTCAGCAGAGCCTGAATCTTCGCTGTCAGTACACTTAAGTCAAATGGTTTTGCCACAAAGTCATCTCCGCCCATATTCATCGCCATGATAATATTCATATTATCCGCTGCTGAAGAGATAAAGATCACCGGAACGCTCGATATCTTACGGATCTCGCTGCACCAGTGGTATCCATTATAAAAAGGAAGCGTGATATCCAAAAGCACCAGATGTGGACCATACTCTGCAAATGTCTCAAGAACCTTTGCAAAATCTTCCACATAACGTGCTTCATTTCCCCACGCTTCCATCTCTTTTTTAATTGCCCCTGCCATCACAAGGTCATCTTCTATGATTAGAATCTTATACATTCTGCGGATTCTCCTTTCGCTCTTATCCACTACTATATCTCATGGTATACAGTATTTCAAGAGCACACGGTCATACCGTATCCGGCGAGATAACCCGCTGGATATGGATTGCAAGAAATCCGATTTCTTCTTTTGCGACCGGCTGTTTCAGCTGTCTGGACATATAGTCACACACTCTCTTCGCCGCCTCTCCGGTCCTTGGATAATTCTGAAAAATGAAATCATTAAAGTCTGCATTCGTCCCTTCACCCTTACGGGTTCTCAGAATCATATAATACATATGACTCATCAGACGTGTACATCCAAGTGAGCCGCTCTCCAGCTTCTGATCGAATTCCTGTTCAATCATGGCAATCCCTTCATTTACAATCCTGGTCGCATCCAGAGTCTGGGATACTGCCTCATCAGAAAGGCCTGCATGGATATGTAGCGTAATGAATCCGACTTCATCCTCTGAGATTTCATATCCTGTCAGCTGCTGTATAATTTCCCGCCCTTTCAGGGCCACTTGATACTCCTCTCCAAACAACACACGGATATCCGGTGTAAATGGATTCGGAAGCTGGCGGTTCTCCTTCGCTCTCTTCGCTGCAAGCGCAATATGATCTGCCAACGGAAGCAGCATCTCATGATTGATCTTCTGAAACACGTTCTCTGCTTCTTCAATGATCTTTCCTGTTGCCTCAATAAACTCCGGACGGATTCCATTGACTGTTTTCAGAACAGACTCCTGCTTTCTTCTTGTGACAAGGGAATATACTTTGGCTCCGGGAAGTTTCTCGATCTGTTCTGTAGGTTTCTTTCCAAATCCCACACCGTTTCCGAGAAGGATCATCTCCTTCCCTGTCTCAACATGATATACAAGAATCCCATTATTATTCAGAACTTTAATGACTCGATACATCCCCCCGGAGCCTCTCTTTCTTTCTCTTAATTCAAGCTTACGATTTCTGCTGTCTTCTCAAGCTTCTCTACTTTTCCGCTCTTAGACATTCTGATCTCTTCACCTTCCTGAAGACTTGTAAATACAACCATACATTCATCGGATTTTGCATGCTCTTGGATATATTTTATATCAAAACCTATCAGTTTGTCACCCTTTTTTACTCGGTCTCCGTCATTTACAAAAGTTTCGAATCCTTTTCCATCCAGATTTACAGTATCCACGCCAATGTGAAGCAGATATTCGGTTCCGTCATCACTAGTCAGACCAACTGCATGTTTTGATGGGAAGATAAAAGATACAGTTGCATCTTCCGGTGCATAAGCCATTCCCTCTTCCGGGCGAACCAGATAACCGTCTCCCATCATTTTCCCTGCAAATGCTTCGTCACACGCTTCTTCGATCGGTGCTGCCACTCCTGTGAATGGAGAGCAAAGCTCTTTCTTTACAGTTCCGGCTGCAACAGTTTTGTTCTCATCTTTCTTCGCTTCATCTTTTGTTTCTGCACATTTATTCGTTTCTTCTGCGCTGTTTTCGTTTTCTTCCGGAAGATATTCCACATTCGGAGCTTTCTCCAGATAATCTTCCAGATTGGATTTAATCACAGAAACAGCCGGTCCGTAGATTACCTGGATTCCCTGTCCTTCTCTTACGATTCCGGATGGGGATGTCATTCTTAAGACATCTTCATTTACCAGTTCCGGCTTTACTACCGTACAACGAAGTCTTGTCGCACAGCAGTCTACATCAGAAATGTTTTTCTTTCCCCCAAGTCCTCTTGTGATCAGTGCGCTCTTCTGATCTTCCGGTGTCATTTCATTTTCAGAATCTGCATCATTTCCATCTACTTTTGCTTTATAATCAGCTTTTGTATACAGCTTCGTTTCCGCATCATCATCTTCTCTTCCCGGTGTCTTCAGATTCAGTTTCAGAATCAAAGTACGGAAGATGATATAATATAAGAAGAAATAAATAATTCCAACCGGGATGATTCTGATCCAGCTTGTCTTAGCATTTCCCTGAAGGATACCGAAAAGGAACAGATCAATAAATCCACCGGAAAATGTAAGTCCTACTGCAATATTTAACATATGTGCGATCATATAAGCGGATCCGGCAAGGATCACCTGTACCACAAAAAGGATCGGTGCTACAAACAGGAATGAGAATTCCAGTGGCTCTGTGATTCCAGTCATCATACATGCAAGTGCTGCAGAAAGCAGAAGTCCGCCTGCCTGTTTCTTCTTCTCCGGTTTTGCACACTGATACATTGCAAGTGCCGCACCCGGAAGACCAAAGATCATGAAGATAAATTCACCGGAAAAATATCTTGTCGCATCCGCACTGAAATGTACTGTGGATGGATCTGCAAGCTGCGCAAAGAAGATGTTCTGACCGCCCTGTACCAGCTGTCCCGCAACTTCCATTGTTCCTCCAACCGCTGTCTGCCAGAATGGAAGATAGAATACATGGTGAAGTCCAAATGGAATCAACGCTCTCTTAATAATACCAAAGATCAATGTTCCAATATAACCTGTTCCTGTTACAAGTCCGCCGAGTGCATAGATTCCATTCTGAACGGTTGGCCATACAAAATAGAGTACGATTCCGACAGCCACATAAGTCAATGTTGAAATAATCGGAACAAATCTTGATCCACTGAAGAATGACAGTGCATTCGGAAGCTGGATTTTGTAAAACTTATTATGAAGTGCTGCTACTCCAAGTCCAACGATAATACCGCCAAATACACCCATCTGTAATGTCTGGATTCCGCAGACACTTGTCACAGTTCCTTCCAGAACTCCGGCTCCAAGCGTTCCGTCTGCAAGAAGATCTCCACGGATCAGAAGCATAGCATTCATTGTTGCATTCATTACAAAGAAAGAGATCATTGCCGCAAGTGCCGCAACTTCCTTCTCTTTCTTCGCCATACCGATTGCTACACCGACAGCAAAAATGATCGGCAGGTTATCAAAAATAATACTTCCCGCTTTGCTCATAATTGTGAGCAGGGAATTCAGAATTGTCCCCTCGCCTAAAATTGCCTGAAGATGATATGTCTCAATCATCGTTGCATTTGTAAATGAACTTCCTACTCCAAGCAGAAGTCCTGCTACCGGAAGAATTGCGATTGGAAGCATAAAACTTCTTCCGATTCTCTGCAATACTCCAAAAATCTTGTCTTTCATCTGTAATCCTCCTCGTATCATTTCTCACAGAGTTGACGCATCCCATAGTTTCTTGTGCTGGCACAGTTCTGCAACTTACTTATCCTATACTATAATGCGCAAAAAAGGCATAAACTAATCCTCAATAACCAAGTCCACCTTATCTGGTGAACTTATTAAGGATAGTTTATGCCTGCTTTACCAGTAACACTCTATCATGCGCTTTTCTCTTTTAACCACGTATAGTATAACCAAACTCACTTCCAACAGTCAATCTGTAATATTCAACAATATTTGTCCTGTTTTTTTGTTGAATATGTTACTTAGTGATCATTCCAGTAAATCATTTTTTTCTTTTGATTTAAATTATTTTCTTTTCATTTTACGCTTCTGGCTTTTGCTTATTTGCTTTTGTAATATCCAGACGTACATTCACACCAAATGGATTGATTGCAACTCCCTTTGCATCCGGAATCAGTATCTCCGGAATCTTATCTGCCGGGATTGCTGCTGTCTTCATCTTCTTGCCCTGTGCAAATCTGGTAAATTCTATCATATCTGTAAAGATCGGCTGATACAGACTTCCGTCCGGCTGTCTCAGAAGTGGAACCTGATTATCTTCCTGAACTCCTACGATAAAGGTTCCTTTCTTATAATGCGCCATCATCTCTTCCTGAAGTTCCTTCACATTCTCCGGCATCTCCGGTCCGATATTGCGGTGCATCTCCTGCATCAGATACATTGCTGTCAGATGAAGCTCCGGATTCTCGATCAGTTTCTTTCCGTCAGGCAGTTCTTCCTTATTCTTACGAACTACAAGCTGTTCCAGCTGAACCCTGATCTCCTCCTCTGTACCAACATTCACTGCCAGTGCATTCACGCCCATTGTATACAGGTTTGTAAAAAATCCAAGTCTGGCATTCTTTTCAATCTTGGCAATTCCTACATGATAACGATCTTCTGCAAGCGTCTTTGCCTTTTCCTTTGCAGACTCTTCCTGATAATAAACCAGAACCTCGTCATCAAATGTCTCTTCATCACAGAGGACAAACGGCATCTTCGTCACACCTGACATGATCACATAAATCTCTTCGAGATTTCGCAGATTCACCAATGCCTGCTTCATCTCTGTACTGACAATTACTTTATTCTCATCCATCTCTTTGTTTTCCTTTCTGGTTGCTTTTCTTTATATTACAGTAGTGCAATAAAATGATGTGAGTGTCAAAAGTAAATTTTGCCACTCACTGATGTAACCGGATTGCTCCATTGCTATGCAATTCCCGCAATCCTCGAACACCTCAAACTCCCATAAAATGAGGTATAAATATGATACATCCTATGATCACAGCCATGATTGCCGTAAAAAGCACTGCACCCGCTGCCGTATCCTTCGCGATCTTAGCAAGTGGCTTTCTCTCTTCTGTCACAAGATCGACAACAGCTTCCACTGCCGTATTCACAAGTTCCAGTGAGATCACCATTCCAAAAAGGAGAAGACAGATACACCATTCCATCGGTGTTAATCCTACAAAGGTTCCAACTGCTGTTACAAGAATCACTGCAAGGCAATGAATCTTCATATTCCTCTCTTTTGAAATCCCTGTCCAGATTCCTTCAAAGGCATAGCCAAAGCTTTTGAATAAAGGCTGTTTTCGATTCTTCATTCGTAGTCTCCTTTCGGATTCGTATCATAGATCAAGCAACAAATCTAATATCTATGATACCACATCTGGCTCCTTATCAAAAGAGGTATTTTCCTATTATTATCAAAAGAAGACTCGGATTTCGAATCTCATATCCTTTTCACTTATTTACAAGCTTCAACCATACTCTTTACATATTCAGCAACATACGGTACGCAGTCTTTTCCGTATTTCTCACACAACTTAACGATTGCACTTCCAACGATCGCACCGTCTGCGCTCTGACACATCTTCGCCGCCTGCTCTGGAGTGGAGATTCCGAATCCGACCGCACATGGAATATCATTTTCCTCTTTTACAAGCTTCACCATTGCTCCGATGTCCGTCGTGATCGCAGATCTTGTTCCTGTTACACCAAGTGAGGAAACACAATATACAAATCCCGATGCTTCTTTTGCAATCATCCGGATTCGGTCATGAGAAGTCGGTGCAATCAATGAGATCAGATCGATTCCGTACTTTTTGCACACGATGTCAAATTCTTCTTTCTCTTCAAATGGAACATCCGGAAGAATCAGACCATCCATTCCGACATTTTTCGCTTTCTCAAGAAATCTTTCTGTTCCGTAAGAGAATACAACATTTGCATATGTCATAAAAACAAGTGGAATCTGTGTATTCTTGCGGATTTCTTTTACCATATCGAAGATCTTATCTGTCGTCACGCCTCCTGTCAGCGCACGCAGGTTTGCGCCCTGTATAACCGGTCCTTCTGCTGTCGGATCGGAAAATGGGATTCCAAGCTCGATCAACGCCGCCCCTGCTTTCTCCATCTCATAGACGATCTGTTTCGTCGTCTCAAGATCCGGGTCACCACATGTGACAAATGGTATAAATGCTTTCTTCCCTTTAAATGCTTCCTGTATTCTACTCATGAAGATCCTCCCCTCTGTAACGTGCGATTGCTGCACAGTCCTTATCTCCGCGTCCTGAAATATTAATTACAATAATCTGGTCTTTTCCCATCGTCGGCGCAAGCTTTCTTGCATATGCAACTGCATGTGCACTCTCGATCGCCGGAATGATTCCTTCTAATTTAGAAAGGTACTCAAATGCATCGACTGCCTCATCATCTGTGACCGCTACATATTCTGCTCTTCCCTTATCATAAAGGTCTGCATGCTCCGGTCCGATTCCCGGATAATCCAGTCCGGCTGAGATTGAGTAAACCGGTGCGATCTGTCCGTACTCATCCTGACAGAAATAAGATTTCATTCCGTGGAAGATTCCAAGCTTACCAGTCGCAATCGTTGCAGCTGTCTCTGCTGTATTCACGCCGCGTCCTGCCGCCTCGCATCCGATCAGGCGCACGCCTTCATCTTCAATGAAATTATAAAATGCACCGATCGCATTGGATCCTCCGCCGACACAGGCAAGCACTGCATCCGGGAGTTTTCCTTCTTTTTCAAGGATCTGCTCCTTGATCTCTTTAGATATAACTGCCTGAAAATCACGCACGATCTGCGGAAATGGATGCGGTCCCATACAGGATCCGAGTACATAATGTGTGTCATCAATTCTTCTTGTCCACTCACGCATCGTCTCCGAAACAGCATCTTTTAAAGTACCAGTTCCACTTGTAACCGCGTGTACCTGTGCTCCGAGAAGACGCATTCTGTATACATTTAATGCCTGACGCTCTGTATCTTCTTTTCCCATGAAAACTTCACATTCCATTCCCATCAGAGCCGCTGCTGTCGCTGTTGCAACCCCATGCTGTCCTGCACCGGTCTCAGCGATCACTCTTGTCTTTCCCATCTTCTTCGCAAGGAGAACCTGACCTAACACGTTGTTAATCTTATGGGCACCTGTGTGATTGAGGTCTTCTCGTTTCAGATAAATTTTCGCCCCGCCAAGATCTTCTGTCATACGTGCTGCATAGTATAAAAGAGACGGTCTGCCTGCATATTCATTTAATAATGTATTCAGTTCGTCATTAAATTCTTTGTCATTTTTATAGTAGTTGTACGCCTTTTCCAATTCGATCACTGCATTCATCAGTGTCTCCGGAATGTACTGTCCACCATGGATTCCGTATCTTCCTTTTGTCATGGTTGTCTCTCCTTCTTTCTTGTTTCTATTGTTTTGGTAAATTTATTCATTCACTTGTATACTCTTTTGTTTTTCAAAAAATGTTTACTGCTTTCAAAATTTCTCACAGTTTTCACAGCTTGAAGAATTTTCTCACGATCTTTCTTTCCATCTATCTCCACTGCACTGCTCAGGTCAATTCCCCAAGGGTGTATTCGCTGTATTGCCTCCGGTATGTTCTCCGGATTCAGTCCTCCTGCGAGGAAATACGGCCGCTTTGTCCAGCCTTCCAAAAGACTCCAATCAAATGTCTCGCCGGTTCCGCCTTTTCCGTGATCGAGAAGAATCAAATCTGCACTGCTCGCTGCCGCCGCATCAAGATCTTTTTTCTCCTGAATCGAAAATGCTTTCATCACCGGATGGTCTGTCAGGCTTTTCAACTTCTTTATATATGCCTCATCTTCCTGCCCGTGAAGCTGAGCAATCTGAATGGTTCCTTCATTTAATAATTGTGCGACCTCACCGCAATCTTTATTGACAAATACTCCGACCGGGCAAATCTGCGATTCAAGATTTTGAACCAGTTCACGAACTTTCGAAATGGATACATTTCTCCGGCTCTTTGGCACATCGATGATAAATCCGCAATAATCCGGTTTTGCTTCATTTATATAGGTAATATCTTCCGGGCGGCTTAATCCGCAGATCTTAATCTTGGGCATGTTCATTTTTTCTTGTCTCATACTATATCTTCCGCTAATTCATATCTAGCTGCCTTCCTGTCTGCTGCTTCAACTCCATCAGTGCTGCTTTCCGATCAGATTTTCTCATCAGAAGTTCTCCGATCAGTACCGCATCGGTTCCATTTTCATAAAGTGCTTTCATATCTTCCACTCCGCGGATACCGCTCTCAGATACGAAAACTGTTTCCGAACTGACCATTTCTCTTAGCCGAATGCTATTCTTGATATCCACTGTGAAATCTTTCAGATTCCGGTTATTTACACCGATAATCTTTGCACCGATCTTCTGTGCTCTTAAGATTTCTTCTTCGTTATGTGTTTCTACCAAAGCAGATAGTCCGAGTTCGTCTGCCAGCTGATGATACGCTTTTAACCTGCCATCTTCTAATACCGAACAGATCAGAAGTACTGCCGAGGCTCCCATTGCTTTTGCCTGATAGATCATATATTCATCACAGGTGAAATCTTTTCTGAGTACCGGAATGGATACATTTTGCACGATTTCTTTCAGATACGCATCACTGCCCCGGAACCAAAACGGTTCTGTCAGACAGGAGATTGCTGCCGCGCCGCCTGCTTCATAGTCTCTGGCGATCTCAACATATGGAAAATCCGGTGCGATTAATCCTTTGGAAGGAGAAGCTTTCTTTGCCTCGCAGATAAAGGATAATCCGTCTGCCCGAAGTGCCTGTTCGAATGCAGGGATTTGATCTTTAATTCCTTTTTCTTCCGCCTGTCTTCGAACCTCTTCTAATGGAACTATTTTCTTTTCTTCTTCGATCCGCTCTTTCGTTCGCTCGGTAATTTTCTCGAGTATATTCATACTATTTGTTCCTCTTTTTCTTTCAAGTTGCTTCTTCCATTCTCCCCTGCATAGCCGGGGATCAGACTTTTTATTTATTACTTTCTTCTTTAAACTGCTCCAGCTTCTTCAGTGCAAGTCCTTCGTCAATGATCTGTTCTGCTTTTCTTACACCTGCTTCGATTGAATCTGCTTTTCCTGCAAGATAGATTGCTGCTCCTGCATTCAGGCAAACTGCATTCCTCTTTGCTCCCTGCTCTTTTCCTGAAATGATATCCAATGTGATCTGTGCGTTTTCCTGAGGTGTTCCTCCTGTCAGTGCACCTTTTTCGCATCTCTCATAACCAAACTGCTCCGGTGTGATCTCATAGCTTGTAAATGTTCCGTCTTTAATCTCACAGACTGTAGTCGGTGCACACATGGAAATCTCATCTAACTTATCCTGTCCGTAAACGACCATTCCGCGAACGACTCCGAGATTCGCCATGACTCTTGCAAGTGGCTCTACAAGGCTTTCATCATAAACTCCCATCAGTTCCATGTTCGCTCCTGCCGGATTGGACAGTGGCCCAAGAATATTGAATACGGTACGGATACCAAGTTCTTTACGGATCGGTCCGACATATTTCATCGCAATATGATAATTCTGTGCAAATAAGAAACAGATCTGAATATCTTTGAGAAGCTGTGTGCTGCGCTCCGGTGCGACATCGATCTTCACTCCAAGTGCTTCAAGTACATCTGCCGCACCGGACTTAGAAGATGCTGCACGGTTACCATGCTTTGCGACCGGGATTCCTGCTGCCGCAATCACAAGGGAGGATGTTGTTGAAATGTTAAATGAATTTGCTCCGTCTCCCCCTGTTCCTACGATTTCCAGCACATCCATGTCATGCAAAAGCTTGATGCAGTGTGCACGCATTCCCGCTGCTGATGCTGTGATCTCATCGATTGTCTCACCTTTCATGGAAAGTGCTGTCAGATATGCTGACTTCTGAACATCCGATGCCTTTCCTTCCATAATCTCATTCATTACTTCTTCTGCTTCTGTATAGGTGAGATTTTCTTTCTTTGATAATTTTATAATTGCTTCTTTGATCATTTCTTAATTCTCCTTCAATGCTTTTGCATAGTCAATAAAGTTCTCTATCATCTGAAGTCCCTGCGGTGTCATCACGGATTCCGGATGAAACTGTAACCCAAAGATCGGATATTCTCTGTGTTCCATCGCCATGATCTCGTTATCCTCGCTTCGCGCTGTCACAACCAGTTCTTCCGGCAGTGTCTCTTCCTTTACTGCAAGCGAATGATATCTTGCCACCTGGATTGGAAATGTCAGATTCTGAAACAGGACACTGTCTGTCTTTACATCTTTCAGCTTTGAAGTCTTCCCATGCATCAGCTGTCCGGCGTGACCTACGGTTGCTCCAAATGCTTCCGCCATCGCCTGATGTCCGAGACATACCCCGAGCATTGGAATCTTTCCTTTCAGCTTCTGAATTGCTTCGATACAGATTCCGGCATCAGAAGGTTTTCCCGGCCCAGGTGAGATTACCAGCGCCTCGGGCGCAAGTTCCAGAATCTTTTCCGGTGTGATTTGATCATTTCGTATTACTTTCACTTCTGAATCAATCTGATCTTTTTGCATGTCACCTCTTTTTGATTCTACTCCTGCGATAAACTGATACAGGTTATATGTAAAACTGTCATAATTATCAAGTAATAGTATCATTCCAATCCTCCTTTCGCAGTTTCCACTGCCTGAAGCACTGCCCCTGCCTTATTTAAACACTCCTGGAATTCATTTTCCGGGATACTGTCTGCTACGATTCCGGCTCCTGACTGTACACGAATGTATCCATTTTTCTTATAAGCAAGACGGATGGAAATGCATGTATCTACATTTCCTGCAAAATCGAGATAGCCGACTGCCCCTCCGTAGATGCCTCTTTTCTCCTGTTCAAGTTCTGCGATAATCTCACATGCGCGGATCTTCGGTGCTCCGGAAAGCGTTCCTGCCGGAAGAATCGCATCTACTACGTCCAGTGCATCTTTATCTTTCCGAATCTTGCCTGTCACGGTGGAACCAATATGCATTACATGGGAATATCTCTGGATTTCCATATATTTATCAACTTTAACTGTTCCCGGCTGGCTGATCTTGCCGACATCATTTCGCCCAAGATCTACAAGCATGTTGTGCTCTGCAAGCTCTTTCTCGTCTGCAAGTAGCTCTTTCTCCAATTCCTGATCTTCCTCTTCGGTCACTCCTCGCTTCCTTGTACCGGCAAGAGGAAAAGTGCACACCTGTCCGTTTTCTAACTTCGCCAGCGTTTCCGGTGAAGCCCCTGCCACCTCAATATCATCACTTGAAAAGTAGAACATATACGGAGATGGATTCGAGGTTCGAAGCACCCGGTAGGTATCAAAAAGACTTCCTTTTGCCTTCGCTGTCAGCGGATTGGATAAAACGACCTGGAAAATATCACCTTCATAAATGTATTCCTTAGCTTTCTCAACCATCTTGCAATAATCTTCTTTATCCACTCCCGGATGGAACTCTTCTTCTAAAACAAGTGGTCGGAAATCTGCCTGAGCCCCGCTTCGGATCAATCGTTCCATCTCTTCTAATTCCTGCTTCGCGTTCGTATAATTTTCTTCCAGATCACCTTCCAGCTTCACGCCTGTAATCAGGATCAGCTTCTGTCTGTAATTGTCAAATACGATGACACGGTCAAATAACATCAAGTCTGCATCCCGGAAATCTCTTACTGCCGTTTTTGCTGCTGTCTTTCCTGAAGTCTCATTCTTCTCTTCCAGGACTGGCTTCAATGTCGGTTCTGCATATTTGATGTAGTCATAAGAAAAATATCCGACAAGCCCTCCGGTAAATGGAGGAAGTCCCGGAACAACCGGACTTTTATATGCTTCGAGAATTTCTCTTAGAACCTTTCCCGGATGGTCGGTTAAAACTTCCCGTCTGGTCTTATCCTCATCTTCATGCCCTTCGCTGATGATCACACGCCCATCGGTACAGGTGATCTCCATCGTTGGTGCATATCCAAGAAAGGAATATCTTCCCCACTGCTGTCTGTCCTCCGCACTTTCCAGCAGATAGCAATGCTTGCTTACCGCCCGCAGCGTCCGCATCACACTAATCGGCGTAAATGCATCTGCATACAGCTCTTTGCTGATCGGAACTCGCTTGTATCTGCCTTGTTCAGCGTAGGATCTGATTTGTTCTAATGTCTTGTCCATGTGTATTCCTCCTTGAAGTTATGCTGCCAAATGAATTTCTTGTAACTGTTCAGAGCCAACCTCCAAAATGCTACGCATTTCGTCGGTGTGGCGTATCCGCCAAATAAAATTTCAAAAACAGTCTTAAAAATGCAAGCATTTTACACCTGTTTTATGAAATTTTGCTTGGCTCTGAACAGTTACAATTTCTTATGGAATTTCTCTTTTATCCCGATAGGAAATATATGTTTATGGTAGAAAAAAAGTCCCTGACAGAATATTCCTATTCTGTCAAGGACGGTAAATCTAAATCTTTTCCGCGGTGCCACCTTGATTCACGGGTACGCTCCCATGCGCTCTATAAGATACTAACATATCTCCGGCAACTGACGTATGCCTTCACGTCACAGAGTACTCGGATTCTCAAATCCTTTGACTGTGCCCTCAGCGGTCCATTTGGCAACCTGCATCTCGATCCGGCTCTCAGCTTCCCGGACTCTCTGTGCGCGCATAATTACTTTGATCTCCGCTTCATCGGTTTAAAGCGTTATTCCATTTGCTAGGAGTTTATCACTTTAAAGCGATAGTGTCAATGCACTATTTTAATCTTTTTCGCGAAATTGTTGAAAATTTTCTCAATTTTCTTGTCTTTATTTTCTTTTTCTCTTCCATGCAAATCCGCCAACTCCTGCTCCGAGTGAGGAGAATGCAAGTCCTAATAAGCCAAGAACATTTGCCGGATCACCTGTCTTTGCAGCTTTTGATCCACTTGTTCCTTTGGAAGCTGATCCATCCGTAGTTGTTCCTGCCTTCTTTGTAACAGTCGGAGTTGCACTTCCATTCTGACTTCCCGCCTGGTTTCCATTCTTTACAAGTGCTTTGATTGCTGTATTTAACGCATCTGTTGCTTTATCAACTTTTTCCTGGCTTTCTTTTGCATTTAATGCGCTCTTAGCGTCTGTCAGTGCACTCTGCAATGCCTTCCAGCTGTCAACTGTGTAATCAGCTTCTTTCAGAGCTGCCGCATCACTGATTACTTTCTCAAGGGAAGAAGTATCAACTGCTGCCGGCTCTTCTATCTTAACAAGTGCTTCAATAGCTGCGTTGAGGTGGCTTACTGCCTCGTCTACAGTTGCCTGAGTTTTTGGATTTTTCAATTCATCTTTTGCTTCCTGAAGTTCCATCTGCATAGATGCCCAGCTTTCCGCTGTGTATTCAGCTTCTTTCAGGGCTTCTGCTTTTGCAATAGCTGCCTCAAGATTTGTTGTTGTGATTGTTTTATCCTCAGATGCTTTTACAATGTTCTCCTCTGTTGCCTGGAATTTGTATGTCACGTCATTATATCCAAGTGCTGTCAGTGTAATGGTCCAATATCCTGTTCCATCCGTTCCTTCCGGAAGTTTACAACGAAGAGAATCTGTCAGTCCAAGCTGGATTCCCATTGCTTTGTGCATCCAGTTATCTGCTGCAAATTTTGTTCCATAAGTAGCTTTTACATTTGTATATGTGCTGTCATCTCCATAGTAAGTCCATGTAACAGTCTGGAGATTTGATCCAAGATCACCATAATTTCCTGTCAGATCAACTCTTAAGAATTCTCCATAAGATCCGCTTGCTTCTTTTACTTTCAGCCCTGCTTCCTCTGCTGTTGGTGCTGTCTTGAGTGCCTGATCTTTGATTCCGGACTCTGATCCATGATTCACTCTTGCAGAGAAACTGAAAGATCCATCCTCATTCTTTGTTGCTGTTTTCAGACCGTTTGTATTCTCTGTTACATTGGCAACCAGTCCTGTATAGCTTACCAGATTCTTTTCTGAATATCCTCCTGCAAGTTCACTTCCGTTTTCGATCACACGATAGCTTGCTTTCAGTGCATCCAGATCAGATGTTTTTACTTTCACCGGCACATATTTCAGTCCGAGTACATCATACTCTGTCATCTTTGTTGTTGCACCGGATTCTTCTGTGATCTCTCCTCTGTTAAATGTAATCTTGCTTCCGTCTGTCAGAACTGCAGTAGTTCCATCTGTCCAGTACTCTACTGCATACTCTTTTCCATTTTCCGCCTTGATTACTGCGTTGCACTGGAAAGAACCTCTGTGAAGTCCATGATTTACGGTAGCTCTTGTTACAGTATCGAATGCACCCTTGTCAGACTCTCCTTTTGAATCCTTTGCATCTGAAGAAGATGTATCTCCTGCTGCCTGCACATTTTCAGCAGCCCAGTACTCTGCCCAGCTAAGTCCTACATATGCGTAAGTATACTCACTCTCCTGTGATAAAGTATAAGTGAATTCGTAATCCTTTGCATAGCCTGTTGCCTTTACTGAGATCTTAAATCCATGTCCATTTTCTGCATCCTTAAATGGAGCCGCAGTCGTATCAATTGTTCCATCTTCTTTGATGATCTTCACTGCACGTTTTCCTGTTGCCGCATACTCTGTTCCGTCAACTGTTACGGATTTGATCTTCTTTACATAAGAAGTTACATCCTCTGCTGCATATCCTTCTGCCGCTACAAGTGCTGCACTTTCACTGTTAAATACAACTGGTACAGCTTCTGTTGTTAATTCAAAATCTGTTGTAAGATCTGCATATTTTCCGGATTTATCAAATACTTTCAGAGTATATTTGCCTATCTCAGCGCCTTTTGTCTTATAGGTGAGTACCCCGTCTTTTACCTGAACATCCTCAAGACCTTCAACTGTATATTCTGCCTGATAATCACCAGGAAGTCCTTCTACAGTTACATTTACTTTTCCACTTTCAACATCTGCATTCTCTGCTGCGACATTCCCATTGAATTTAACTGGCACATACTGATCTGCGTCAATCTCATAGATTCCATTATCTGTGTAATATGTGATTTTATTGATTGTCTGACCCATCATCTTTTCATAATCTTTTGAGTTCAGTGTGTTTCCATGAGATGTTGTCACAAATCCTGTACTCCATGCCAGTTTTGTCTTTTTCCAGATATTTTCTAGATGACGAAGTCCGTAGTTGTCTCCTTCTTTTGTGCTGATCACAACTCCATATACTGTATTAACTGTTTTTGGAAGTCCATTTACATCTAATTCATAATCTCCATACTTTGTGTCTGTTGTGAAATCAATTGATGCATCACTCAACTTCTGTGCAGTCGCACCTTTCACTTCACTAAAGCTGAGTGAACCATCTGCATTTACTGTTGCTTCTTTATAATAGGAAGGAGTCTCACTTAAAATATAGTAAGAATAGCTTGCGCTCTCGAATAACGCATCTTTTCCATTATATTCTGTTGTTGTCTCTTTTCCTTTCATATTCACTGTAATAGAAAGCTTGCTGTCATCTGTGATCTGTGTATAGTTTTTCAGTACAGATGCGTCACTGATCTTAACCGGATATGTAATACCTGTAATATCTGTTCCATCGCTGTTCACATGATAAGAACCAGCTGCAAGTGTTGATCTTGTTTTCGCTTTTGTAGCGGAGGATACACTGTCTGCTCCTGCTACCTGATCAGCTGCGTAAAATTCAGAATATGGAATATTCATCAACACATACGTTTCTTTCGCAACTTCTGCCTTTTTCAATGCCTTCACTGCTGTATTTAACTCATCTGCCGCTGTGTCCACTGCACTCTGGGATTCCTTTGCTTTCAGAGCCGCCTTCGCTGCATTTAATTTTGTCTGCATTGCACTCCAGCTGTCTGCTGTATAATCAGATTCTGTCAGTTTCTCAGCCGCTGCGATTGCTGACTCCAACTTTGCTGTGTCAATGGTAACTGTCTCCCCAGCTACCGGAGCTGACTGGATTGCTTCAAGTGCAGCTTTTTTAATTGCATCAGAAGTACGTGTTGCACCGGAAACTGTATCCCAGCTGTTAATTGTATCTTCTGTAGCAGCCTGTCCTTCAAGCTTTGTTTTAAATCCTTTTGATTTGGAATATGCTTTATTGAGATATTTTGCATTTCCTTCGTCATATCCTTCTTTCGGTGTGACTGTAATCTCAGAGAATTTTCCATCCTCTACTTTCAAGCTTACTTCTACATCATATTCTTCCCACTCATCGTCACTGTCATCTTCTGTTCTGGTTACATGAGCCGTCTTTGTATAAGTTCCATCCTTCGCAGTCTGACTTCCTGTTGCCGCAAAGATGGTTGACGGGCAAAGTCCTACTACCATAGACATTGCCACTGCCATGGACATTGCCTTTACTTTCATTTCTTTGTTTTTCATAGAAACCTCCTTTTTAACTAAAATAGTTACATACAGATCCTGCCTGTCGCAGTTCTGCTTTCCTGCTTCCGCATGGAATATATTATCAAGTTAGCTTTCGCTAACCTATAATCAAAAAGTATATATCTATACTGTCCTTACAGCTTCTTTCTTCACAACCGGTAAAATCTTTCCTGCGACAATTCCAATCACGAACCCTGTCACTGTTCCTGCCACAAGAAGAACCGGCAGATAATAAATCAGTTTCAGATTCTCCACCACTGCCATCGCAACAAGAATCTGTCCTATATTATGAAAGACGCCGCCAGTGATACTTACTCCTACAATGGAAATTCCATCCATCTTCTTTACAAGTACCATGGCAAGAAGGCTGACAACCGCCCCTGCCAAACTGTAAATAATCGACATTCCATTTCCAAAAAGAAATCCTGTCAGAAGCACACGCAGTACAGATACCGCCAGTACTTCCGGAATTTCCAGAAAATAAAGACCTGTTACAGTGACCAAATTAGCCACTCCAAGCTTCATCCCCGGCACTCCAAAATTAATTGGGATCAGGCTTTCCACATAACTAAAAATCATTGCCAGCGCAACAAGCATTGCCATGTTCGCAAGTTTTTTATTTCTATTCATACATTCTCCTTTACAGTCGAACAATTGATTTATTTAGAAATTGTATCCGGTAGATGTTCCTTTTCATTTTGAGAATCATCAGAATTCTCAACCTCTTCTATTTCCACAACCAGCTTGTGAGGCAGGCAGACAATTGTCTGTGTCCGGTTATTGATCTTTCCCTGCTCTTCGCAATATCCATCCGGACAGTCAGCCTCTTCCATGTAAGCTTTTCCATCCTCAATCCGGACACGGTTGTAAAAATCCCCTTCCTGCACTTCGATCACCTGATCTTCATCCAAAGAATATCTTCCGTAAACTTCTCCGTCCACCTTGATCACAACCTGTTTTTCCTGATTTTCTTTTTGTCCGCTTTCCTTTGCCTGTACATACTGCATCAGATTCATCACAAGAAACAGTACACATGCCGCAAAGAGGATTCCGCCTCCTAAAAACAGATCTTTTTTCTTCATCTATTACACTCCTGCCCAGATCATAATTACAAGTAACAGAATTGCCCGAAGAATCGTAAACCAGAATTCATTTCCCTTCAGACCTTTGATTCCTGTATGGATATGCTTCTTTGGACAAGTATCAATACATTTCTGGCATTGGAAACAATCTCCCTCGACTTTGAGTGATCCGTCTTCCGGGAGTCCGATCCCGGATGGACATTTCTTCGTGCATCCGCTGCAGCCTTTGATGCAATTTTCTCTGTCGCGGTGCAATGCAAAGAACGGAAGCACCGGAAGTAATGAGAATACTGCTCCCATCGGACACAGATTCCGACAGAAAAATCTTTCTTCCAGACACATCCCCACAATAATAAGAAGTAGTAATATCACTCCCGGCAAATATCCCTGCAAGTGAAGATTTCCTGCATGCAGCATAGAAAAAACATCCCACGGGCTTGTCCCTTTTGCCTTTCCGTATACTCCCGCAAAACAAAGTACTGCGATTACGGTCAACACCAGATATTTCAAATAGCTTAACTTCTCTGTGATCTTTTCTGAAAGCAGCACCGGCTTTTTCTTTCTCTTCTTAAAACACCAAAGATAAAATGCATGAATTCCATCTCCCAGACTTCCGAATGCACACGCGAATCCACAAAAGAATCTTCCGAAAAGAATCGTATACGCGCAGAGAACTATAAGCACCGTTACAAAAGAGGTCATCCCGATTGCCTCGCCTGCTCCTATCTGTGTGAAAATGTATTTTACACCGGCAAATGCCGCTGTATACACAGATGGCAGAAACAGAAAATAGAAAATCTGAATCAAGGCACGAAGCCAAGTATGCAATTTTTTAATTTCTTTTGCTTTTAAATTATGTATATTCAACTTCTTCAAACTACTTTACCGCCTGTTCTAATGCCTGTTCTGATGCATTTTTAATTCCTGTCGAACTGAACGTTGCTCCACTTATCGTATCAACTTCTGCGCTCTGCGCCTCTATGATCTTCGGAATGATATCTTCCGCCATCGCAAGATATGCACCGTCTTCCTTCTCAGCGGAGGTCACTTCTACCGCTTCGATCTTTCCATCTTTTACAGTAACTTCTACCGCAACCGTTCCGCCAAATCCATCCGCTTCTCCGGTATAGGTTCCATCCTTGTATCCTGCTCCATCTCCTGAATCACTCCCTGACTCAGAATCACTGCCGGCACCAGATGACTGTACCTCCAACTGTGCATTCAGTTTTGCGATTTCCTCATCCTTCGCACGGACATCTAACACTTCGTTATATCCGAAAAGGACACCGACGATTGCCAGCAGACTAAACAGTCTTACGATAAACTCTTTCATCCTACTGCGCCTCCGTCTCTTCTGGTCTTAAAGCCATTTCCAGTGCCTTTTTGCATCCGTCAATAATCGCATTCGAAGAACAGGTTGCTCTGGATACCGTATCAATTTCTTCCGGCATTCCTTTGGTAATAATCTGGGAAACGACACCTTTTTTGCTTGAAGTTCCATTTGCCGCCTTCTTGATATAGCTGTCATTCGCTGCATCCCCATCTCCTGACACGTCAGTAATGGATACAATTTTGTCATTTCGTATTGTCACCTTCATAGAAAGCTGATACTCTGTAAAATCTTCATCCTCATCCGGTTTACACGGTACACTCACCTCATAAGTTCCATCGATGTATTTTGTCTTCACTTCTTCCTCTTGATCTGACTTCTTTTTCTCAAGCTGTGCAACTGCAAGGTTCAGATTTTCCACAGCTTTATCAACCGTCTGCTGTTCCACTTTTTCATTCGCAGCTGTTTCCAACAGCTCTTTTGCATCATTCAGTCGGAGACTCAGAACCGCCCAGCTACTCTGCGTATACTCCTCCATCACAAGTGCTTCTGCTGACTTGACTGCATTTTCCAGTTCCGTTGTATCTGCTTTCTCTTCAATGGATTCTCCATTCATTACTTTCTCCGCCTGTTTCAAAGCATTCTTTATTGCTCCGAGAAGTCCCTTAGAACTGTAAGTTGCACCAGATACAGTATCTACATCTGTATTCTGATTTTTAAGCACATTTTTCACTACATCCATTGCGCGGTTGAAAAATGCTTCATCATCTGATGTCTTTGTGACTAAAATTGCTTTGATCGTATGCTCCTGGATCACCACAGCTACCGATACCTCTCCACTGTATCCTTCCGCTGTTCCATAATAGATTCCTTCTTTGTATGGAACTGTTCCGGTTGTGGATGTACTCTGATTCTGACTGGAAGAACTGTTCGAGCCATTCGTTTCAGATGAATCCGAAGTCGCTCCATTTCCACTCACTGCCGCCTGACTTAATGCATCTCTTACTGCCTGGATGATTCCAACCGAACTGTACGTTGCTCCAGACACGGTATCTACATTGGTGCTCTGACTGCTGATGATCGTATTGATCAGTGCAGAGGCTTTGGAAATGTATTCGCTTCCATCTTGATTCTCCATAATCTGGATGTCTGTGATCTTTCCGCCACTGATCTCAACCTTTACTTTCAGTGTTCCACCAAATCCAGTCCCTGTTCCGTAATAAGTTCCGTCCTTATATGCTGCCGGGTCTTCCACTGTTGCGACAGAAGTAGAACTTCCTGCTGCCGCGCCG
Organism: Ruminococcus sp. OM04-4AA; assembly: GCF_003462585.1. Lineage (NCBI taxonomy): Bacteria > Bacillati > Bacillota > Clostridia > Eubacteriales > Oscillospiraceae > Ruminococcus > Ruminococcus sp. OM04-4AA. The sequence goes on from NZ_QTZH01000029.1 coordinate 27,741, forward strand.
CCACCAGACTGTGACTGTCCTGTTGTTCCGCTGTCTTTTTCTCCTGTCAGTGCATTCTTCACCGCACTGATGATTCCCCGTGAACTATAGGTTGCCCCTGAAACAGTATCGACTTCCAATGTCTGTCCTTCGATGATCTTATCGATCACCGCCTGTGCACGTTTGAAAAATGCTGCATCGTCAGATGAACTCAGAATATCGATTGCAACGATCTGTTTGTCTTTGATTTGAACCGCAACCGTGATCTCTCCTGCATAACCTGTTCCAGTTCCCTTATAAACACCATCCGTCAGATCAAAAGAACCTTTTACCGCCTGCTCCTGCTCTTCTGACTTTGTAGTCTCTTCTTTTACAGAATTCGTTTGCTCCTGCGCTGCATAAACCGGTGGCTGATATCCACTCAGGGTGCCTGCTACACAGGATGCCACAACTGCTACCGAAAGTACCGGTGCAAATGGTTTCAGCTTCTTTCCTGTTTCTTTTAAATCCATTTTTCCTCCAAAATCTACTCTGTCTTACACTTTTCTATCGAATGATCTCAACTGTTCTCTCCGTTGAAAAATCATTTTCCAGCCCTTCTGTTACATATAGCGTCCCATCGTCACTCATAAGGATTGCATCAAACTCATCTTTATGTTCTCTCCAGAAATCTGCCGCTTTCTCTTCTCCCATAATAAAAAGTGAAGTAGAAAGTCCATCTGCCAGTGTTCCGTCCGTACTTACAATTGTTACAGATACAAGTCCGCTTTCTGCCGGGTATCCGGTCTTTGGGTCAATGATGTGATGATACGTCACACCATCCTGTTCAAAATACCGTTCGTATCCCCCCGAAGTAATAACTGCCTTATCCTGAACACTCAGAATTCCCAGATAATCTTCTGTGTCATCGGGACTCTGCACTGCAATCTTCCATTTCGTTCCATCCGTCTTTGTTCCGAGTGCCTGCACATTTCCGCCAAGATTCACTAATCCACTTGTGATTCCATTGTCTTTGTAAATGTCCATAATTCTGGATGAGGTATATCCTTTTGCAATTCCTCCCAGATCGATTTTCATTCCTTCTACACCGAAAGATATCTTTCTTGTTTCTTTGTCATAAGAAATATTTCCCGCATCAGTGAGTGGAAGAAGTTGATCCAATGTCTCCTGTGACGGAACCTGGAAGTTCTGTGTTGGGAATCCCCATGCTTCCATCACCGGATAAATCGCAATATCAAACGCACCATCTGTTTCCTGGTAGAGTTCCAATGCGCGTTCCGTCAGATAACCTGCATCTTCGGAAAGCTCTGCACTTCCATCTGCGTTCAGTTTTGCGATCTCGCTGTCTGCATCTCCTGTCGATAAAAGTGCGTCCAGACGCTCAATCTCTGCCTGTGCTGCATCAACAGCTGCCTCTGCGTTTTCTCCATACGCAGTCACGGTCATATAGGTATCCATTGCAAAAACATCTCTGGATGCTTCTTGTATATCATCCGACTGGTTCTGTGCACTTTCTGACGATGTTTCGGATTTATCTGCTGTCTTACTGTCTGTCTTCTGTCCGCATCCGACCAACAGAGCCGATGCACAAAGACAGACTGCAAGTAAACATTTTATATTTTTTAATTTCATGTAATCGCTCCCGGTTATACTTTTCTAACTCATGTTAGTCTAACTAACTTCGTAAGTATACAGGATGTCTATTATCCAGTCAATTGGATTTTTATTATTTGAGAACTTTTCTCATTTATCTGTTTTTAACTTATATATTTTTCTCATTAACAAAGAATGTGCCGAGGCACATTCTTGCGCCTGCGGCGTTGCTAAGCGCCAGTGGCGCTTGTTTAGCAAGGACCGAAGTGGAAACGTAGACCGCTTGCGACACCTACCTTGTACGCCGCAGTGCGCATCCTGAGCGGAGCGTTTTTATATATTAGGAAAGAACTTTCCTAATATATAAAAAAGAGAGACGAAAATTTCATCTCTCTTTTCCTTTGCTTTCTATTCTTTTTTTACTTCCTCGAGAAAATATGTTTCACAAATACATAGATCATAATCACCACTGCCATCAGATATCCGAACGCACCAAGTGCCGGGATTCCCATAAACTTCGGTGTCATATCCGTCGTACAGATAATACTTGAACTGATCAGAAGTGCCATGACCCAAAGACCCATAACAATATTCCTTACAAGTCGTCTTAAAAGAAATGCCAGATCCTTTGACACACGCAGATCCAGGTTTACTTTTGACTGCCCTTTCATAAATTCATCCATTAAGTCCGTTGTCATGGATGGAAGGTCAATCATCTTCCGCACAGATTTCAAAAGGCTTCTTCCTGTGTTCTTCAATTCCTTCTTAAAGTTAAAATTGTGAAGAAAATCCGCAGCAAGTCTTGCTCTGGCAATCTCCACCATATTGATATCCGGTGCGATATTGGCAAGTACACCTTCCATATGCGTAAGTCCTCTGGCAAGCATCGTCAGTCCATGTGGCATCATGATCTTATTTTCTTTCATGACTTCCATCAGATCCGTCATGACCTCTGCCACATTAATCTTGCCCATATCGGTACTTCCGTATTTCAAAAGTAATCCTTCAATGTCTTCGTAAAGTTTTCTCTGCTCCGGTCGTTCTTTGAATTCGCCCAGTCCGAGAACCGCCTTTAGGATCAGACCAACATCATTCAGTGCAACGCCTTCGATCGCAAGCGTGATCATCTCACGGTCATGCTCTGTCAGTCGTCCCATCATACCCATATCAATCCAGACAATCTTTCCATCACGGATCTTTACATTTCCGGAATGCGGATCAGCGTGGAAGAACCCATCATCCATTACTTGCTTGATATAGTTATCTACAAGTTTGCTTCCAATTTCTTTCAGGTCATAGCCATCTTCGATCAGCTTATCCTTCTCATCAATTCCACAGCCGTCAATGTATTCCATCACCAGCACATGCACGGTTGTATACTGCTGATACAGAACCGGTGTCTGGACGAAATTGACATCTTTATTTCTTCTGGCAAATTCTTCGATATTCGATGCTTCGGTCAGGAAATTCATCTCATCTCTTGTCACAGACCAGAGTTCATCAAGCACAAGATCAAAATCAGCCATTCCTTTCAGACTGATCGGTGGCATCAGCTTGATTGCTTTACGGATAAAATCAATATCCCTCGCCATCATTTCATAAATGTCTTTTCTCTGGATCTTAACGACAACCTCTTCTCCTGACTTTAAGACTGCTCTATGTACCTGCGCAATTGATGCAGAACCGATTGGTGTCTCTTCAATCGATGCAAATACCTTCTTCCAGGAACGCCCATAAGACTCATCAATTACAGACACTGCCTCCTCGAAAGGCATCGGTCTTGCATCCGTGCATAATTCCATCAATTCATCACAATATGCCTTCGGAAGAATGTCCGAATGAAGTGCCATGATCTGTCCGATCTTCACAAAAGTCGGACCAAGATCCTCCATGATCAAACGAAGTTTCTTCGGACTGATGCCATGTGTGATATTATGTTTTCGAAGTACAGAAATAATCTCTCTAAATCTTGAATTATTCGTTCCCTTTTCTTTCTCACTCATATCTGTATTCTCCCGCTGTCTCAGTGACACATTTCTCTTTTTTCCTGTATTCCTTGCTGATAGACCTAAAATAATAGTCACTTTTTTCTTTCTTGAGAAAGCAGAAAAGCCGCTTTTCGGCAGCTTCTCTGATATTTTTACTCTTCTTTTGTATCTTCCTCAACTACTTCTGCATCTTCACTGTATTTTCTGCATCCACCTCTTCTGCTTCCGAATCTACGGTTGACTCTTTCGCCTTGATCTGAGCCTTCAGTGCTTCTAACTGCTCCGGTGTCATCTTGTCGAGAAGTTCGCTTAATTCTTCCGGTGTAGTGACTTTGACTTTCACATTCACATTGTTCTTTACTGTCTGCTTCAGATTATGCTTGAGTTCCTCATTCAGAACCTTGCCCTGCTCCACTGTAAGTTCGCCTTTTTTTACCATATCATCAAGAACGTCCTTTGACTTCTCTGCAGTTGTAGCAACCGCTCCGATTCCAGCCAGTATTACCTTCTTTAAGTTGTCTGTTAATTTTTCCATAATGCCTGTCTCCTTCCGTAATTGTTCTGTCTCGCATCACCTGTGGAGATGAGAGTCATCACATATATGATATTTAGATTCTACAACTTTCTCATCATTTCGTCTAGTATTCTAGCCCATTTTCTGTACTTGTTTCACAATAATTTAATAGGTTCTTTATAAATTTCAATACTTTTTCACAAAGAAAATGCCTAAAATGTTACATTTTTAACTATTTGTAACTTTTCTTTTCTATTTCTGATTGTTAAAATAAAAACATAAAGTAACGGGAATGAATTTCCCGAAAATCTGTTTTTAAAAAAGGAGATTGAAAATCATGGCAAACAGAATTATGTTAAATGAAACATCTTATCATGGAGCAGGCGCAATCAAAGAGATTGCTACAGAAGCAAAAGCAAGAGCATTTAAGAAAGCTTTTGTATGTTCTGACCCGGATCTGATCAAATTCGGAGTTACAAAGAAAGTAACAGATATTCTTGATGAAAATGGACTTGCTTATGAGATTTATTCTGATATCAAAGCAAACCCAACAATCGAAAATGTACAGCACGGAGTAGAAGCATTCAAGAAAGCTGAAGCAGATTACATCGTTGCAATCGGTGGTGGTTCTTCTATGGATACTTCCAAAGCAATCGGTATCATCATCGCAAACCCGGAATTTGAAGATGTAAGAAGCCTTGAAGGTGTTGCACCGACAACAAAACCTTGTGTACCGATCATCGCAGTTCCAACAACAGCCGGAACAGCTGCTGAGGTTACAATCAACTACGTTATCACAGACGTTGAGAGAAAGAGAAAATTCGTTTGTGTTGACCCACATGACATGCCGGTTATCGCAGTTGTTGACCCGGATATGATGTCCTCTATGCCAAAGGGACTTACAGCTTCCACAGGTATGGATGCCCTGACACATGCAATTGAAGGATATACAACAAAAGCTGCTTGGGAAATGACAGATATGTTCCATATCAAAGCAATCGAAATCATTGGAAAATCTTTAAGAAGTGCTGTTGCAAATGAAAAAGAAGGCCGTGAAGGAATGGCTCTTGGGCAGTATATCGCAGGAATGGGATTCTCTAATGTAGGTCTTGGAATCGCCCACTCTATGGCTCATACCCTTGGTGCTGTATACGATACTCCACATGGTGTTGCATGTGCTATGATGCTTCCAATCGTTATGGAATACAATGCAGATTGTACAGGTGAGAAATACCGTGAAATCGCAAGAGCACTGGGCATTAAAGGTGTTGACGACATGTCTGTTGAAGAATACAGAAAAGCTGCTGTTGATGCTGTTCAGAAACTTTCTGTTGACGTTGGAATCCCGACAAAACTGGAAGCTCTGAAAGAAGAAGATCTGCAGTTCCTCGCTGAGTCTGCTCACGCTGATGCTTGTGCACCGGGTAACCCGAAAGATGCAAGTGTAGAGGATCTGAAAGAGCTCTTTAGAAAGCTTATGTAAATTGATTTCTAGTACACGGGCGAAAATTCTTCCTGTGATTGGGGTTAGAGTTTTGTCTTCGTAGAAGGGACAGTGCAGCTGACTCAGGGTTACGCACACTGTTCATACTAAGAAAAACAACAGATTGCTAAGAACAAAGAAAGGATCGATAAACTCGCTGCCGCTCAGACAGCTATCGATCCTTTCTTTAACACAATCTATCGTTTTTCAAGTGTGAGCAAGTATGCTCCACATTCACCAGCTGCACTGTCCCTTTCTACTTCGATTGTACTCTATCGAATCATAGAGCAAATATGTTTGTGTACAGAAATAGATTTACAGAATGTACGTAAGGATGAAAGAATTCGCGTGTTTTTTTCTGTGTATAGAAATAGATTTACGGAATATATGAAGGGGTGAAATGATTCGCACATTTTTTGTGTGTAGAAATAAATCTGCACCAAAAGGTCTGTCTACAACAATCCACGTTCTTTAAAGACGTCTCTTAGTTCAGCAGGCATGGATTCGGAGAGGAATCTAGCCAGGGTTTCGGGGGTGGCTTTGTGATTGCCGAGAACCCATTGGACCGTCATGTAGATGGAGCCTTGGCAGTACATTTCTAACTGAAAGCGAATCTTGTCGGACATCTTTTTCCCGGTGTTTCCTTCGATACGATCGGTATAAAATTGTGTGATCAGTTCAAAGTCGTGATCACGCAAACAGTTCTGGTCGTCATTTTTAAATGCCGCACGAAAGAAAAGTGTTTCTTTCTGAATGTATTGAAATTTATTTACAAGACTTTCATAGACTGTTTGTCCCTCTCCCATATGTTCAAAGGATTCAATCAGTATCTTGTCAAAATACCAGTTGATCAAATCGTATTTATCCTGAAAATTCCGGTAAAAGGTCTGACGCGTCACTCCGCATTCTTCTGTGATCTCTTTCACAGTGATCTTCTCGACCGGAGCTTTTTTCATGCATTCTTTCATTGCCTCTGCCAACCGGTATTTTACTTTTTCTCCTGACTTGTATGTTTCTGCCATAACTTTTTCCTTTCCACTCCAAGCAGTTCAAGCAGTTCTTCATGCGGGTATTCTTCGTCTTCCTGGTAAATATCCACATAATTCATTGCAGCGCCTCCATCTACGAATGCAGGAAACAGGAAACCACATTCCGGTTCGCCCGGTTCATATTCTCCGCTTAGTGGACAGATCACGCATAAAATGTATTCATACATTCGTTCTGATTCTCCCTGACGTATATGATCCAGCCCCTTCGCCGGAATGTCATATCTGTCATGAAAAACATAGATTGCATAATCTTCATCTGCCTGATAATGTTCCCCGATAATCTCATAAAAGGTCTCCATCAGAGCATCATTTTTCAGACCGCAGGCACGCATCCCCATCAGTAGCTTCCACATGCTGTCCTGATTTCTCCGATCATCACAAAACTTATATTCCTTCAAGTTTCTATTCGTCTTTGCAAACGGTACTTTCTTCGCAAGCGCCAGATTTTTCTCCTGTTCTGCCGGACTTAATTTCAGAAAACTGGTGTTAAATGTTCCGTCTATAAATCCATCTATATCCATATAGCTTCCGGCGATCCGGGTGATCGATGTCCGTTTTACTGTCATTCGTCTGGTCAGTGCCAGCATATCTTCTCGATTGATCATAGTTTTCCCCTCCGTACTGTTCACTTCGAATCTCTGCTTATGTAGACAATTTCCTTAAAAAGATTTCTGTCGTATCCGTTCTGTCAATCCTCGAAGCATTAATGGTTCTACGCCGCTACTTTTTTCTTCCTCTTTTTCCTCTGCCTGCATGATCACATCACGTACCTTCTGCATTCTCTCGTCAAGAGCTGAACTGATCTGTGCACAATCCATCATCTCTTCTGCAAGATACTTACTCTGTTCTTCCGGAATACTCTTCTTATAACGAAGCTTATGCTCCAGACTCGCCCAGAAATCCATCGCAATCGTGCGAAGCTGAACTTCAACTGTGATCATCTTTTTCCCTTCTTTCAGGAAAATCGGAGTTTTTACAATCAGGTGAAGACTTCTGTAACCACTCGGCTTTGGATTCGCAATATAGTCTTTTTTCTGAATCAGGATTACATCATCCTGGTCAAGAAAGCATTTTGCAAGCTTGTAAATATCATCCTGAAATGCACAGATCACGCGCACACCGGCAATATCCTGAATATTTTCTTCGATTGCATCAATCGTCAATGGAATATTTTTACGACGAATCTTCTTCAACAGACTCTCCATTGATTTCACACGAGTCTTAATGCTCTCGATCGGGTTGCGGTCATACTCCAGCGAATACTGTTCGCTCAGCACCTTAAATTTCGTCTCAACTTCCATGATCGCACACTGATAATAAGCCATCATCGTATTGACCGGCTTTAAATTCTCCTGTACAAAATCAATAAATTCGTCTGAAAGAAGACTGTTTCTTACAAAGTCCTCTCTTCTTTTCTCGATTCGTTCTTCTAATTCTCGTCTACCCATTTGTTTCTTTCATCTCTCTTTTCTTGCTTTTTATAAGATTGACCTGATCAGATACTTCCATTCTGCCAGATATTCTCTAAGCATATTGTTTGGCAGATACAATGGATTCGAGCCCGCAGCAATTGCTTTCGCTGACTTTAATCCCTCACCTTTTGTAATCTGCATTGCCCGAAACATATGGAAATCATTTGTGATAATTCCCACACTTGCTCCGTCTTTCATATATTTTTTACTATATTTTATATTCTGCTCTGTTGTCTTCGATTCGTCTTCCAGAATCAAACGGTCTTTCTCAATTCCGGCCGCTTCCATATAATCAGCCATCGCCTGCGCTTCCGTACATGGCTCGTTATACCCCTGTCCACCTGACACAATACAGATTGTCTCCGGATTCTTCTCCAGATAATCGATTGCTGTGTTCAGTCGATGCTTCAGCACCTTACTCGGTCCATCTGCTCTCACCTGTGCACCAAGCACTATGATGTAGTCCAGATTTTCATCTGCCTTCGCATGCATCTGACTGATAATGCATCCTTCGATAATCACAAAGGAAACTACAAATACAAGCAGTATTCCCCTTAATATCCACAACATCCACATCGGAAGTCTTGCCCATCCATCCAGAAATGTAATCGCTGCGCATCCTCCAAGCAATGCAGCCAATACAAACCAGATCAGGAAGAATCCCGTCCCAGATCCATTTTCGCTCATCCAGAATCCATAACAGGCAAATAACACTGTAAATAAAATACATATTATAACTGCTGTCATTTTTCGCTTTGTTCTCACTTTCCACTTTCTCCAAGAATCAGTCGAAGCAGTGTCTTATCAAGCATGATTGTCCGATCCCAGGGATTCAGAATGATACCTTCAATCTCATTCTCCTGTACTGCAGACTGGAATAATGGTTCGATTGCTGTCAAAAATGTAGACATCACACTATCAGAACCTTTTAATTCTTCCTCAAAACTTGTAAATGCACTCCACCACTTCTTTCCATCAGCTGTCTTCACTGCCTGTATCTTCAGTTGTTCTGACACAGAAGGCTCTACCGCAAGAATCAATTGTCCTTCTTCTTTCATTCGTCTTCGAATCACCGTCAGAGTATGCGCCAAAAGCTCCTGAGATGGTTCCTGCTGGAGTGCAGAAATTGCTTCCTCAATCTTCTCGTTTCCTTTCAGTCCTTCATCTTTTGTATCGTTATTCTGCATCTTCATCCTTGCTGCTCCTTGTAAGTTTTTCTAGTTTTAATAAATCATCTCATTATTTCATATCTGATATCATCTAAGTATATCATAAAAAAAGAGAATAATGTGATATTTTAAATTTGTTTCACACTATTCTCTCTTTTTTAATTTTCCTCAATATGACTTTGGATTCTTCCCATTTATCTAAGACACAAGTTCCTGCATCAGCTCATGTACACTCATCATCTGATTGATCCGTCCGACATTGCTTCCGCAGAACACAAGTCCATTTTCCACATCACCTTTTACGGCATCGATCAACGCTTTTGTGATACAATACGGAACTTTTACCGGATTACATTTTGCTAAGCAATTATAACATTTCTTTATAGGCTCTTTTTCTTTCTCAACACGCTCGATCAATGCGTTGCGGATGGCTCTTCCCGGCATTCCGACCGGACTTTGGATAATCTGGACATCCTCTTCTTTTGCATTGATATAGGCCTGCTTATAGGACTCTGACGCATCACATTCTTCTGTTGCCACGAACCTGCTCGCAATCTGGACTCCATCTGCTCCAAGTTCCAATGCGTGATCAATATCTGCCCTGTCGAAGATTCCCCCAGCTACAATTACTGGAATCTTCTTCTCGTATCGCTTTTCATACTCTTCCTTACAGGCAATGATCTGACGGATCTCCTCATCATAATCCATCGTATCAATCTCACCTAACTGCTCTCTTGAGAATCCAAGATGACCTCCGGCTTTCGGTCCCTCAACAACAAGGAAATCTGCTGTTCTATCATACTTATGCGCCCACATTTTCAAGATCAGCTGTGCTGCTCTCTTAGAAGAAACAATCGGTGCAATCTTCGTTCTGCAAGTCTCACTGACCAACTCCGGCAGATTCATCGGAAGACCTGCACCGCTGATGATCACATCTGCGCCTGCTGCCACAGCCTCTTTCACATGCTCTGCATAATGTTTCAGCGCAACCATGATATTTACACCGACAAGACCATTTCCCTGCGCGATTTCTTTCGCTCTCTTGATATGCTTGTGGATTGCTCTATTGTTACATGCAGCCTGATCCTTCTCAAATCCTTCCTCATCATAACCGATCTGTGCTGTCGAAATAATTCCTACTCCGCCTTCTTTCGCTACTGCTCCTGCGAGAGAGCTTCTGCTGACTCCAACGCCCATACCACCCTGGATGATCGGGAGCTTCGCAGTCAGATCACCTATTTTCAATTGTTTGTTTATACTCATTTTCAATTCTCCTGTATTTTATTTTGAATTTCAAACTATTTTAAGTATAAACTATTTTGTTGAAATGTCAAGGAATATTGATTTTACATGTAAACAGAAAATCCTTTCCCCCGCGCATCCGTTCGGAGTCTTTTGCCATCACTTCAAGGCTTGCTCCTACCCGAGGGGCAAGATCTGTCTTATTAATCACAAAAAAGTTGTCCAAACGCTGCCAATCGTAATGAATCAAAGGAAAAAAACAGAAACATCCTACTCAAATTGAATAACACTTCTGCTAATCGTTGTCAAATCCGCAGTATAATACATGATTGGAATGCCTATCATAAAAATCGAAACAGAGCATACCTCTCCCATTGCCAGTTTGGGATCTGCAAGCCACCGCTGTGCAAGAGCACCAAGTCCAACGCCTCTTAAAATCTGATTCACTATACCGTTTTTATATTCAAGCATGGATCCAAAAACAGTTGCCATTAACGCAATTGGAAGCATTGATGGAATAAAAAATAATGCATGGAAAAACCGTTTTCCTTTAATCTTGAAATTTAGAATATCAATTTCTATATAAAAAGAGGCTTCTAACTGCTTCACTTGTGTCCTATACCAGTCGTGCAGCCAAAAACCTCTGCCTTTATGCTGTCGTCAGATTTTCAATCATCTATCTCTTATTTGTATTTTCCGCTTGTCCATTCTGTCTGAAGATCTTTCAATACGTCATCTGTTGATGCAGAGCCATTTAGTACACTCTGAACCGCTGCTCCTTCAATATCTGAATAACCAGAGACGTTGTTTCGATCAGCTGTTGCTGTATTGATCAGGTTAACAATTGTATCCCAACCTTCTTTTGATTCATCTGTATCAAATAAAGATTCATCCACTGTAAAATCTTTTTTAGCTGAAGTTCCAGTAAGCTGTTTTCCAAAAATATCTGCTCCATCGCCTAATGTAAGATATGCGACAAATTTAGCTGCTGCTTCTTTCTTTTCTGAGTAATCAACGATACCAATTCCAGAATCAATATAGGAACGAACTGTAAGTTGTCCATTGTCTTCTGCTGTAGGAAGTGCCATTGCTCCAACGTTTTCCAGATCAATTCCATTTTGCTCTCTTAATGTTTTAGATAATAATGGTGCTTCCCAAGATCCCATATAGTAAATGAGCGCATCACCATTTGTAAATTCTTCCGTAGCACTTGCATAGTCTAAATCAAGTACATCCTTTGAGAATATTCCCTCATCAAAATATTTTTTTAAATCATTGATTGCCTGCTTAAATTCATCACTGTCAACATCTGCCCCATTATATCTCCACTGATTGTAATATCTCCCTGCTGTCCAAGAACTGTCAGCATCATCTCATCTACAACCCAAGAGTCTTTTCCTGCAAATACACTTACATACTTGTCAGGATATTTTTCTTTAAACTTCTCCGCTACTGCTTTATACTCTTCAAATGTTTTCGGTACTTCTGCACCAATATCTTTTAAAAGAGCTGCATTGTAAAAACCTACCATAGATCCTGAATTCGTAAGAACCAGCATCTTTGTGTCTCCACCCGTAAGTTTATTTCCCTGTTCAAGGCACTTCTCTGAATAAGAGTCTTTCCAATTGTCCCCAGCTACTTCTGGCATTAACTCATCCAGATCTGCCAGATAATCCTGGACTTCTTCTGCGAATGCTGATGGTTGAACTCCAATTACATCAATGTCCTCTTCTGTACTCAATGCCAGTGGAACTTTTTCCTGGAAAGTTTTACTTTCCATTACAGTCATATTAATTTTAATATCTAGATTTTCTTTTTCAAATGCATCAACAGTTTCCTGAATTTGGTCTTTACTTGGGAACCATGTCCAGTAATTTAATGTAATCTTGTCACCATCTGAAGCACTATCTTTACCGTCATTTCCTGATGTCCCGCATCCTGCAAGCATTCCAATTGTCATTGCTGTGACTAACGTGATAGCCAATACTTTTTTTGCTTTCATAAATGTCCTCCTGTTATTTTGTTGTTTCTGTGTTTCAAAAGTGAACCGGTTCATTTTTTTATTAAAAATAATACTTTCTGAAATTCAGAATACATTTTTCTATTCCTTATGTTAACATTTTTTGTTCACTTTGTCGT
>NZ_QTZH01000003.1:0-133663 GCF_003462585.1 Ruminococcus sp. OM04-4AA
GCCGCAAGAATGATGCTATATTGCATCGGACACCGGCCCGCTCTACCTCATCCCCTTGAAAGTATGTAACGTAAGAGCCAGAACAGTTACCGTGAGTGGTGCCTGTCTGCTCTTACGTTACATACTGAACAAGGTGTATTCGGAACGCTCCTGCCTTATATGTGTCCTCAACAATATAGCACCATCCTCGCTTCTTTATTCCAAACAGAAGTGTTTGCTTAACGGGACGAATCTGAAAGACTTCATACAAGTTTTGATTTGTTGCACGTAAGTGATTGCTGTGGAACGAATTCAACACTTGAATACAGAATTCTGGACGGAAGTAAAAAAGGGAACGCTATCGACTATATGACACAACTTATGCCAATTTGTAAATTTTAGTCATTAGCGTTCCCTTTTCATATCCCTTCTGATTTGCATTTCGATAAGAATAATCTGTATTCAAATCATTTCTGATCTGATGAATCTGAGTGTTTGGATGGACTCTTGCATAAGATATGCATTTGGCGTAAGAGTGTACGAAGACATTTTGCGCGGATTGTTAGAAGAAGCGAGATACAAACCACACACGGTGCATATCTCGCTTCTTTGTTACAATCCCTCAAAAGGCTGAGGGAACGGGCCCTGCATATCGTTGCAAGAGACCGTCCAAACACGCCCTTCTTCATTCATTTAAATTTTGAACCAGCCAATATTCTTATTGCTAAATACAAATTTATTTCGACTTTACTTCTCTCCACAACTCATTATACAGCGCCTCATTTTCATCTCCGAGGAAATTAAATGTCTCACAGTTTTTCAACTGATCAGTATCAGGGAATGCAATCGTGCTGTTTCTCATGTAGTCATCCTCGATCAATGCCTGCCCGGCAGAGTTCGGGATGGAGTAAGTGATGTATTCAAAATTCATTTTTGCAATATCCGGTCTACAGAGGAAGTTGATGAATTCTTCTGCATGTTCCTTATTCTCTGCATTTTTTGGAATAACCCAGGAATCAATCCAAAGATTAGAACCTTCCTTAGGAATCACGTAATCGAGATTTGGATTCTCCTGCTGGCAGTACAGTGCTTCGCCGGAATAAATTACTCCGAGAGCTGCTTCATTTCCAATCATTTTATCACGTACCTGGTCGATAACATATGCCTGCACAAGAGGTTTCTGTTCCATCAGCAGATTCTTGGCAGCTTGAAGTTCATCTAAGTCTGTTGAATTTAATGAATAGCCCAGGTATTTTAAAGCGACACCAAAGGCATCTCTTACACTGTCCTGCATAAGGATGCTATCTTTATATTTTTCATCCCACAGAACACCCCAGCTGTCAATTGGTTCATCTACCATTTTCTTGTTATAAAGGATTCCGACAGTTCCCCAAAGATAAGGTACAGAATATTTATTATCAGGATCAAATCCTTTGGCAAGATCCATATATTTCTGATCGATATATTTCAAGTTTGGGATGTTGTCATAATTAATCTCTTCCAAAAGATTATTCTCAATCATTCTCTGAATCATATAATCAGATGGACATACAACATCGTATGCAATCGCTCCCGACTGAATTTTTGGATACATGATCTCGTTTGTCTCAAATTCTTCATATACTACATCAATACCAGTTTCTTCTTCAAACATATCAATAACATCAGGGTCAATATAATCACCCCAGTTATAAACAATTACCTGGCCTTGTGAGGAGATAACATCGTTCTTTCCGTAAATAAAACCACCGATGATAATAAGCACAGCCATAGCAACAGGTACCAAACGCTGGAAGAAAAATCTTCCGAATTTTTGTGCTTTTCCAAAATGCTTTACTTTTACTGCTTTTTTCTTTTCGACAGGTGACATATTGATCAGAATCAAAAGTAACAGCACTGTAACAAACATAATGGTTGAAAGTGCATACATTTCAGGCTTGATTCCTTTACGGACTTCACTGTAAATCTTGGTTGAGAGTGTATCAATACCAGGACCTTTTGTGAAATGCGTGATCACAAAGTCATCCAGAGACATTGTAAAGGAAAGCAGGAAACCGGAGAAAATTCCAGGCATAATATCTGGAAGTACTACTTTGAAAAATGCATAGGCCGGAGAAGCACCAAGGTCCAGTGCAGCTTCGTAAGTTCTACGGTTTGTCTGTTTTAATTTTGGCATTACACTTAAGATGACATAAGGTATGTTGAATGTAATATGTGCCAAAAGGATTGTTTTGAATCCAAGTGTGAAGCGGAATGCAATGAAGAGAAGCATCAGGGATACTCCTGTTACGATATCGGCATTCAGCATAGGGATGTTTGTAACTCCCATAAAAAGAGTACGCATTCTTGAATTCATTGCCTGCATGCCAAGTGCGGCACAAGTACCGATCAATGTTGCAATCAGTGCAGAGAGCAATGCAATGATCAGTGTTGTGTACAATGCATTCATAATCTCTTTGTTTTGGAAAAGAGAGACATACCATTTTCCGGTGAATCCGCCCCATTTGGAACGTGTTTTAGTATTGTTAAAGGAGAGGACCATCAAAGTCACGATCGGTGCATACAGAATAATGCAGATCAGTGCCAGATAGATCTTTTTTGCTATAGTTTTCATTAAAATGCTGTCCCCTCCCCGTTTTTATCATATTTGGCGATCACGGCCATACTTGCGATGATGAAGATCATCAGCACCAGGGATAAACCGGAACCGGTATGCCAGTTGCTTCCCTGTTTGAATTCCTGCTCGATCACGTTTCCAATCAGAAGAATCTTGCTTCCACCGAGAAGGTCGGAAATAACAAAGGTCGTCAGCGCAGGTACGAAGACCATAGTGATACCACTGATAATTCCAGGAATGCTCAAAGGAAAGATGATCTGTGTAAATGTCTGAAATTCATTGGCTCCAAGATCTCTTGCTGCGTAAATGACATCTTTATCAATCTTTGCCAATACATTATAAATGGGAAGCACCATAAAAGGCAGGAAGTTATATACCATACCTAATACAATAGCCCCCGGTGTATTGATGATAGACTGCTGTGGCAGATGGAAGAACGCAAGAATGCTGTTGATCACACCATTTTTTTCAAGCAGTGTCTGCCAGGCGAGTGTACGCAGAAGAAAGTTCATCCACATCGGAAGAATAAAAATCAGTACGATAAGACTTGTCTGGTTCATGTTTTTTTCAGATAAAATCATTGCAAGAGGATATGCAAGAACCAGGCAGATCAGTGTGCTGACCAGGGAAAGCAACAGTGCAAGTCCAAGTGCTTTCAGGTTTTCAGGCGAAGCCATCATTGCAATGTTAGACCAGGTAAAAGTCCCTTCTTTATCTGTCAGACCATAATAAAAGATCATGAGCAATGGGATAATAATAAATGACACGGACCAGAAAAGATAAGGCCCGGCAAGTAATTTTCTATTCTTCAACAGCAGGTGCCTCCTCATCTTCAGATTCTGGTTTTTTCATAATCTGGATGTCAAAAGGATCCACTTTGATTCCGACTTCAGTTCCTACAGGGAACATATCTGTGCTATGTACGAGAAGTTCATAGTTGTTGGCAAGAACTTCCATCTCGTAGTGAACACCCTTAAAGATCAAGTTTGTTACAATTCCGTCAATAACACCTTCACCGGGTTTGACAAGATCAATATCTTCCGGACGGATTACAGCATCGACCGGACGGTTATGACCAAATCCTACGTCTACACATTTCCAGACAGCACCGAGCATACGGACAACTTTGTCTTCGAGCATGGTTGCAGCAATAATATTACTGTCTCCGATAAAATCAGCTACGAATGCATTTTGCGGTTCGTTATAAATATCTTCCGGGGTGCCGATCTGCTGGATGTATCCCTGATTCATAACAACAATCGTATCAGACATTGTAAGAGCTTCTTCCTGATCGTGCGTTACATAGACAAATGTAATTCCAAGTTCATTTTTTAATCGGATCAGTTCATATTGCATATCCTGGCGAAGTTTTAAATCCAATGCACCAAGTGTTCATCAAGAAGAAGAACCTTTGGTTCATTTACAATCGCACGTGCGATTGCGATTCGCTGCTGCTGACCACCACTTAATGAGTCAGGAGAACGATCCCCGTATCCTTCCAGATTGACAAGCTTTAAGGCATAATGAATCTTATCGCGGATATAACCTTTAGATTTACCTTTGATCTTCAATCCGAAAGCAATATTTTCTGCAATGGACATATGAGAGAAGAGGGCATATTTCTGAAATACGGTATTCAGCTGACGGCGGTTTGGCGGAAGACTGTTGATATTTCTCCCATCAAAAATAATATTACCGGAGTCCGGTGTCTCAAAGCCACCGAGAATACGCAACAGTGTTGTTTTTCCACATCCACTAGGACCAAGGAGTGTGAGAAATTCGTTCTCACGGATATAAAGATTTAATTTATCCAGAATTACATTTTCGTCATAGGATTTGGTAATATCTATGATATCGATCAGTTTATTAGACATTTTTATCCTCCGTATATAATTGTTTTATCTGATTCATCCGGCTGACTGCATTACGCAAGAGCAGATCAGCGAGAGTGAGTGCGGTCATTGCTTCCACAACAACAACTGCGCGCGGTACGATGATTGGATCATGACGTCCGTGAATAGACAGTTCGATTTCTTCGCCTGAATTAGTTACAGTGTGCTGCATCTGAGAAATCGAAGGTGTTGGCTTGATCGCAGCTCTTAAGATTAATTGAGAACCATCACTCATGCCACCCAAAGTTCCACCGGATGATTCGAAGTTTTCATAACCTGACCTTGTTGCATGCAGAAAGGATCATTGTTTGTGCTTCCGGTAGAAGAGGCACTCTGAAAGCCATCGCCGATTTCGACACCTTTTACGGCTCCGATAGACATGATTGCCTGTGCAAGTAAAGCGTCCAGTTTATCGAAGACCGGTTCACCGAGACCGGCTGGAAGATGGTCAACACGGCATTCGATCAGACCGCCGCAGGAATCCATCTTCTCCATAAGAGTAGAAACGTATTCAGCAGCCTTTTCGGCAGCATCTTTATTCGGCAGATAAAAACTGTTATTTGTAATCTCAGTAAAATCATAATCAGCTTCAGCTACAGTGACAGGACCAATGGATTTTGCATAAGTTGTCAGCAAGATTCCTAATTCGCCAAGTAATTTTGAAGCAATTGCACCGGCAGCAACACGGCCGATCGTCTCGCGGCCGGAAGAACGTCCACCGCCACGGTAATCTCGGAAACCATATTTCTGATCAAAGCAGTAATCTGCGTGTCCCGGACGATAAGATGTCGCAATATTCCCATAATCTCTGGAACGTTGATCCTGATTCCGCACGAGAAGAGAAATAGGAGTTCCGGTTGTGGTTCCTTCAAAGACTCCGGACAGAATCTCGACAGAGTCAGATTCATTCCGCTTCGTTGTATATTTACTCTGTCCCGGTTTGCGTCGATCTAAAAATTGTTGAATATCCTGTTCAGATAAAGGGATGCCGGCAGGGCATCCATCTATAACTACACCAACTCCGGGACCGTGGGACTCGCCCCAGGTAGTGACTCGAAATAAAGTGCCAAATGTTGAACCGCTCATAATATATCTAAAACTCCTTTCGTTTGTATCAATAAGGTATACAAAAAGTGTGTATAAAATGCTCTTTTGCATATCATATATCATTCTTTTCCGTATCATACCCCCAGATACGAAACATATTGTTGTGTTTCATAACTGAGGGTACAGTGCAATTATATAGGAAGAAAGAGGTGTACGCAAGTTAAAATGTTGTAGAATTCAACAGAATTTCAAAAATAAATTACAAAAGTATTTCTAAAAGATTTCGTTCGAATTAACAATTCAACATCGGTTTAATTTGTGCGTATTTCATGAAAGTTTGGGGTGTACATTTTGGAAAAAGCGTAATATAATGAAGTCTGAATCAAAAAGAAGTATTAATCCAAAAGACGAGGGTGAGAATTAGAATGTCTGAAAAGAAAGTAGTTAGAAGACGCAAAGTAAGAAGAAAGAAAAAGCAGAAGACAATTGACAAGAAGATCTGGATGATTATCGGTGGTGTTATTGCTGGTCTTGTTATTGTTTATCTTGCAATATCAGTCTTTTTTATGAGTCATTTCTATATTAATACGCAGATTAACGGAAAGAACTTTTCTGGTAAGAATGCGGCGGCGGTAGAGAATTATATTAAAAATCAGGTGGCAGATTATAAACTGACAATTATAGAACAGAATAATATGACAGATGCAATCGAAGGATCGGATATTTCACTTGTATATAAGGAAAATTCAGATATAGAGGATGCACTGAAGAAACAGAATGCATTTTTGTGGCCACAGGCATTTTTCTCAAAAAGTTCAGCTGAGGTCACAATTGAGGTTGGATATGACGAAGCAACATTGGAGTCAAAGATTGAAGCCGTACAAGCCCTGAATCAGGAGCAGACAGATCCACAGTCTGCTTATCCAAAGTATGATGGGAACAGTTTCGTTGTTGAACCTGAGGTTTATGGTACGAAAGTAGATGTGGATACATTTAAGGCAAAAGTGAAGGATGCGATCACAAACTTCAAGAGTGAATTAAATATGATGGATGAGAAGTGCTATGCTATGCCGAAGTACACTTCAGAGTCTCCGGAAGTTCAGAAAGCCTGTGATGCGATGAACAATTATCTGAAAGCCAGCATCACTTATAAGATGACAAACCAGAATATGGTTGTGAACAAGGATCTGATCTCAGGCTGGGTAACATATGATGATAATATGAATGCAACGCTTGATGAGTCAAAGGTGAAAGAGTGGCTTCGTGAATTTGGAAAGACTTATGATACGGTTGGAACGACAAGAAGTATTACAACTCCGGGAGGAAAAACAGTAGACGTTTCGGGAGGTACTTACGGCTGGTCAGTTGACGAGGCAGCAGAACTGACTGCGCTTGTTGACAGCATTAAGAAAGGTGAGGTTGTCGAGAAAGAACCTGCTTATGCACAGACGGCGGCTACACATGACGCGCAGGATTGGGGAACGACTTATCTGGAAGTAGATATCCCGGCTCAGCATATGTGGTATGTGGTTAACGGAGCTGTACAATTAGAGACAGACGTTGTTACAGGACTTCCTACACCGGAGCGAGAGACACCGACAGGAGTTTATTCGATTCTTGAGATGAAGAGGGATAAGACACTGGTCGGAGAAATTAATCCTTCTACAGGACAGCCAAGTTATCGTACAAAGGTAGGATACTGGATGCGTGTGACCTGGACAGGAATCGGATTCCACGATGCGACATGGAATCCAAGCTTTGGAGGAAGCCGTTATCAGACGAATGGTTCTCATGGATGTATCAATATGCCATTAGACCAGGCGGCAAGTCTTTACGGAATGCTTAGTATGGGAACACCTGTTATAATACATAATTAAAGGAAATGCAAAGATAAATATAGCCTGCCATAACTATTGGCAGGCTTTGATAGTCTGAAAACCAAAAAGAAAAGAAGAGGAAAAAGCTTATGTATGAACTTTTAAAGAAAGACGGGCGTGCGAAAAGAGGACGCTTTACAACAGTTCACGGAGTAATTGAAACTCCGGTTTTTATGAATGTTGGAACAGCAGCAGCAATCAAAGGAGCAGTATCTACAGATGATCTGAGAGGGATTAAGACGCAGGTGGAGTTGTCTAATACATATCATCTTCATGTTCGTCCGGGAGATGAAGTTGTGAAGAAACTCGGAGGACTTCATAAATTTATGAACTGGGATAAACCGATTCTGACAGATTCCGGCGGATTTCAGGTATTTTCCCTTGCAAAGTTGAGAAAGATCAAGGAAGAAGGAGTTCACTTTAATTCACATATTGATGGTCATAAGATATTTATGGGACCGGAACAGAGCATGCAGATTCAGTCTAATCTTGCATCCACGATTGCGATGGCATTTGATGAGTGCCCGTCCAGTGTGGCAGACAGAAAGTATATGACGAATTCTGTAGAGCGTACGACGCGCTGGCTGAAGCGCTGTAAGGATGAGATGGCAAGACTGAATTCTCTGCCGGATACGATCAATCCACATCAGATGCTGTTTGGAATTAATCAGGGCGGAATTTATGAGGATATCCGAATTGCACATGCACAGCAGATCGCAGAACTGAATCTGGATGGTTATGCAGTGGGTGGACTTGCAGTAGGAGAGAGCCACGAAGAGATGTACCGTATTCTTGATGCAGTGGTTCCGCATCTTCCGGAAAACAAGCCGACTTATCTGATGGGTGTTGGTACACCGGCTAATATTTTGGAGGCAGTAGATCGAGGAGTGGATTTCTTTGACTGTGTATATCCGTCAAGAAACGGACGTCATGGGCATGTATATACAAATCATGGAAAGATGAATCTGTTTAATGCCAAGTATGAACTGGATGATCGCCCGATCGAGGAAGGATGTAACTGTCCGGCATGTAGAAGCTACAGCAGAGCGTACATCAGACATCTTTTGAAAGCAAAAGAGATGCTCGGAATGCGTCTGTGTGTACTTCATAATCTGTATTTCTATAATACAATGATGGAAGAGATCCGTGATGCGATTGATGCAGGGGAATTCCAGGCATACAAGAAGAGAAAACTTGAAGGTATGGAACAGAAATAAAGATTCTGAACAAAAGATATAAAAAATGTATAAAAACATATAAAATATCCATGGAATATTAGAAAAAGACTTGAATTAAAAGCTGTTTTTGTGTATAGTGGATGTATTGTCTATTAGTATTTTGAAGGTACTGGACAGATAGCTTTAACAAATAGTCAGGAGGAAATTTCAATGGGAACAGTAGGTATTATAGTTGTTTATGCTGTTATCCTCGGTGGTATGTGGTTTCTTCTGATGCGTCCTCAGAAAAAGGAGCAGAAGAGAATCCAGGCAATGCTCGCTGATATGGAGATTGGAGATACAGCGCTTACTACAAGTGGATTTTATGGAGTTATCATCGATATCACAGATGATGATGTAATTGTTGAGTTCGGTAATAACAAGAATTGCCGTATTCCTATGCAGAAGGCTGCAATCGCTCAGATTGAGAAGCCGGGTGCAGAATAAGATGCAGATAAAGACCAGAGGGAGTGATTCCTTTTGGTCTTTTATTTTACATAAAATGTGCCCGAAAAATACAATTTTCAATAAAAATACAGAGTGCCCTCTATTTTTTTATCCGAAATACTTGAAACAGTGAAAAAAATGCGGTATGATAAAAAAAGATTTTTACATTTTGGAAGGATGAGTTAGATATGGAAATGAAAATTGGAGTAATCAAGGGAGATGGAATTGGCCCTGAGATCGTAGACGAGGCAATGAAAGTTTTGGATCAGACAGCGAAAGTTTATGGTCATTCGATTTCCTATACGCAGCTTCTGATGGGAGGAGCATCAATTGATGTGAACGGAGTGCCACTTACAGAAGAGACGCTTCAGCTGGCAAAGGACAGTGACGCAGTCTTATGGGTTCCATTGGCGGTGATGCGAAGACTTCTCCATGGTATCAGCTCGAACCATCAAAACGTCCGGAAGCAGGTCTGTTACAGCTTAGAAAGGGACTGAACCTTTTTGCTAACTTAAGACCGGCAGTTCTCTATGATGAACTGAAAGGTGCGTGTCCTTTAAAGAAAGAGATTGCAGACAGAGGATTTGATCTTATGATCATGCGTGAACTGACGGGCGGTCTTTATTTCGGAAAACGCAGTACAGAGGAGATTGATGGTGTCCTTACTGCAAAAGATGAACTTACATACAATGAAAATGAGATCCGCAGAATCGCAAAACGTGGTTTTGACATTGCAATGAAGAGAAATAAGAAAGTTACAAGTGTTGATAAAGCGAATGTACTTGACTCTTCCAGACTTTGGAGAAAAGTTGTTGAGGAGGTAGCGAAGGACTATCCGGAAGTTACATTAGAACATATGCTTGTAGACAATTGTGCAATGCAGCTTGTGAAAGATCCGGCACAGTTTGACGTTGTCCTGACAGAGAACATGTTTGGAGATATTTTATCTGATGAAGCAAGTATGGTGACAGGTTCAATAGGAATGCTTGCAAGTGCAAGTCTGAACGACACAAAATTCGGTCTGTATGAACCAAGTGGCGGTTCAGCACCGGATATCGCCGGAAAGGGAATCGCAAACCCGATCGCAACAATTCTTTCAGCAGCAATGATGCTGAGATTTTCATTTGATCTTGATAAAGAGGCAGATGCGATTGAAAATGCTGTTGCAGCAGTATTAAAAGACGGATACCGTACAATCGACATTATGTCTGAAGGAAAAGAACAGATCGGAACAGCCCAGATGGGAGATAAGATCTGCGAATATATTAAGTAATTAGCAGTTGTTACAGAAAGAGAGGATTTTAAAATGAGAAGTGATACAGTTAAAAAAGGAATTCAGCAGGCACCACATCGTTCTCTGTTTAATGCACTGGGACTTACAGAGGAGGAATTAGATCGTCCACTGATTGGTGTTGTAAGTTCTTATAATGAGATTGTACCGGGACACATGAATCTGGATAAGATCACAGAAGCCGTTAAACTTGGCGTGGCAATGGCCGGAGGAACACCAATCATGGTTCCTGCAATTGCTGTCTGTGATGGTATTGCTATGGGACATATCGGTATGAAATATTCTCTTGTAACAAGAGACCTGATCGCAGATTCTACAGAAGCTCTTGCTATGGCTCATCAGTTTGACGGACTTGTAATGATCCCAAACTGTGACAAGAATGTACCGGGACTTCTGATGGCAGCTGCCCGTGTGAATGTACCGACAGTATTTGTAAGCGGAGGACCGATGCTTGCAGGACATGTAAAGGGAAGCAAAACAAGTCTTTCCAGTATGTTTGAGGCAGTAGGTTCTTATGCAGCAGGAAAGATGAACGACGAAGATATTTGCGAATTTGAGAATAAAGCATGTCCGACTTGCGGATCTTGTTCCGGTATGTATACAGCAAACAGTATGAACTGTCTGACAGAGGCTCTTGGTATGGGACTGAAAGGAAATGGAACAATCCCAGCTGTTTATTCTGCAAGAATCCAGCTTGCTAAACATGCAGGTATGCAGGTGATGGAGCTTGTAAGAAAGAATATCCGTCCAAGAGATATTATGACAGAAGACGCAATCCTCAATGCACTTACAGTTGATATGGCACTTGGATGCTCTACAAACAGCATGCTTCACCTTCCGGCAATCGCACATGAGATTGGTATGGATTTTGAGATTGATTTTGCAAATGCGATCAGTGAGAAGACTCCAAACCTTTGTCATCTTGCACCGGCAGGTCATACTTATATTGAAGATCTGAACGAAGCAGGCGGAGTTTATGCAGTTATGAACGAGTTGAATAAGAAGGGACTTCTTCACACAGATTGCATGACTGTAACAGGAAAGACAGTAGGAGAGAATATTGCCGGATGTGAGAATAAGAATCCGGAAGTTATCCGCCCAATCGACAACCCATATACTAAGACAGGCGGACTTGCTGTATTGAAAGGAAATCTTGCACCGGACGGAAGTGTTGTAAAACGTTCTGCAGTATGTGATGAGATGCTTGTACATGAAGGACCGGCAAGAATCTTCGAGAGTGATGAAGAAGCGACAGAAGCAATCAAGACAGGAAAGATCAATCCTGGAGATGTTATTGTAATCCGTTACGAGGGACCAAAAGGCGGCCCTGGAATGAGAGAGATGCTCAATCCTACATCTGCGATTGCAGGATACGGACTTGGGTCTACAGTAGCTCTTATCACAGATGGAAGATTCAGCGGAGCATCCAGAGGTGCTTCTATCGGACACGTATCACCGGAGGCAGCAGTTGGTGGACCGATCGCACTGGTAGAAGAGGGAGATATTATCAAGATCAATATTCCGGAACTGAAATTGGAGCTGGATGTATCGGATGAAGAACTGGCAGCAAGAAAAGCAAAATGGCAGCCAAGAGAACCTAAGGTTAAGACAGGATACCTCGCAAGATATGCTTCTATGGTAACATCAGGTAACCGCGGAGCAATTCTCGAAGTACCGAAGGCAAAATAAAATAAAGAACCAGGAGGAGAGTACGTCATGCAGTTAAATGGAGCAGAAATCGTGATCGAATGTCTGAAAGAACAAGGCGTTGACACTGTATTTGGCTATCCGGGTGGAGCAATTTTAAATGTATATGATGAACTTTATAAACATCGTGATGAGATCCGTCATATCCTGACTTCTCATGAGCAGGGGGCAGCCCATGCGGCTGACGGATATGCGAGAGCTACGGGAAAAGTAGGGGTCTGTCTTGCAACAAGCGGACCGGGAGCAACAAATCTTGTAACAGGAATCGCAACAGCATATATGGATTCTATACCGATTGTTGCAATTACATGTAATGTCGGTGTCCCATTACTTGGAAAAGACAGTTTTCAGGAGATTGATATTGCCGGAGTAACCATGCCAATCACAAAATACAGTTATATCGTTAAAGATGTAACAAAGCTTGCAGAAACAATCAGAAAGGCTTTTCGTATTGCTAAGACTGGAAGACCGGGGCCGGTGCTGATTGATATTCCGAAGGATGTTACTGCGAAAGTTACAGAGTATGAGAAGGAATATCCAGGTGTATATAACCGAGAGGTAATCCATTCAGAGGAAGCGGATCTCAAGAAGGCTGTTGAGATGATCAAAGAAGCGCAGAGACCATATATTTTCGTAGGTGGTGGAGCCGTTCTTTCTGAGGCGAGTAAAGAGCTTTATGAATTTGCACAGAAGGTAGATGCACCGGTAACAGATTCTCTGATGGGGAAAGGAGCTTTCCCGGGAACTGATGAGAGATATACCGGAATGCTCGGAATGCATGGAACAAAGGCATCGAACTTTGGAGTAAGTGAATGTGATCTTCTGATCGTAACAGGAGCAAGATTCAGTGACCGTGTAACCGGAAATACTGCAACATTTGCAAAAGATGCGAAGATTCTTCAGATTGACATTGATCCGGCAGAGATGGATAAGAATGTCATGATCGATCTTGGGGTAGTAGGTGATATTAAAGCAGTCCTGAAGAAAATAAATGAGCATCTCCCACAGCAGTCTCATCTGGAATGGATGAATAAGATTAAAGATTACAAGGCGAAATATCCATTAACATATCATAAGGATGTACTTACAGGTCCATTTGCAGTAGAAGAAATTTATCGTCAGACAAATGGAGAAGCAATTATCACAACAGAAGTCGGACAGCATCAGATGTGGGCAGCACAGTATTATAAATATACGAAACCAAGAACACTTTTAACATCAGGTGGTCTTGGAACAATGGGATATGGTCTTGGAGCAGCAA
This sequence comes from Ruminococcus sp. OM04-4AA, assembly GCF_003462585.1. Lineage (NCBI taxonomy): Bacteria > Bacillati > Bacillota > Clostridia > Eubacteriales > Oscillospiraceae > Ruminococcus > Ruminococcus sp. OM04-4AA. The sequence goes on from NZ_QTZH01000003.1 coordinate 13,336, forward strand.
TCGGTGCGAAGACAGGATGTCCGGATAAAATTGTTGTAAATATTGCCGGAGACGGATGTTTCCGTATGAATATGAATGAGATCGCAACAGCTGTAAGACATGATGTTCCGATTATCCAGGTTGTAGTTAATAACCATGTACTCGGTATGGTTCGTCAATGGCAGGATCTTTTCTATGATGAAAGATATTCTGCGACAGTTCTCCGTGATGCAGTTGACTATGTGAAGCTTGCAGAAGCGATGGGAGCAGTAGGACTTCGAGCTACAACACAGGAGGAGTTTAAAGAGTGCTTTGCGAAAGCATTGACATGTGGAAAACCGGTTCTGATCGATTGTATGATCGACTGTGATGATAAGGTATGGCCTATGGTTGCGCCGGGAGCACCGATCAGCGAAGCATTTGATGAGCAGGATCTGAAAGCAAAAGAAAACTAAAAATAATAAGTTTCAGTCACATAGTTGCATGGCTGGTAAATAAAGGAATATTTTATTTTTATGTGAGAAAATCTGTGAAAACGGAGTTTCTATAGATACACAATAACAGGAGGTAATTAAAAATGAGTAGAGTGTATAATTTTTCAGCGGGACCGGCGGTTCTGCCAGAAGAAGTACTGAAGGAAGCGGCAGCAGAGATGCTGGACTACAAGGGAACAGGAATGTCTGTTATGGAGATGAGTCATCGTTCCAAAGCTTTCGAGGAAATTATCACAGAAGCTGAGCAGGATCTCAGAGATCTGATGAACATTCCGGATAACTATAAAGTACTGTTTCTTCAGGGCGGAGCGTCACAGCAGTTTGCTATGATCCCTATGAACCTGATGAAGAATAAGGTTGCTGATTACATTGTCACAGGACAGTGGGCTAAGAAAGCAGCTAAGGAAGCAGAAAAATATGGAAAGGTAAATGTTGTTGCATCCTCAGCGGATAAGACATTTTCATACATTCCAGACTGCTCCGATCTTCCGATTTCAGAAGATGCAGACTACGTATATATCTGTGAAAACAATACTATTTACGGAACAAAATTTAAAACACTGCCAAACACAAAAGGAAAAGATCTTGTGGCAGATGTCTCCTCCTGTTTTCTTTCCGAACCTGTAGATGTAACAAAATATGCAATGATTTATGGTGGAGTTCAGAAAAATATCGGACCTGCTGGTGTAGTGATCGCAATCATCCGTGAAGATCTGATCACAGAGGATGTTCTCCCGGGAACACCTACAATGCTTACATATAAGACACATGCAGATGCAAAATCTCTTTATAATACACCACCGGCATACGGAATCTATATCTGTGGTAAAGTCTTCAAATGGCTTAAGAAGATGGGCGGACTTGAAGTAATGAAAGAACGCAACGAAAAGAAAGCAAAAGTTCTTTATGATTTCCTTGATCAGAGCAAACTGTTCAAAGGAACTGTTGTCCCGGAAGATCGTTCTCTTATGAATGTACCATTCGTGACAGGCGATGCAGATCTGGATGCAAAATTCGTTAAGGAAGCAAAAGAAGCTGGATTTGAGAATCTGAAAGGACATAGAACTGTAGGCGGAATGCGTGCCAGCATTTACAACGCAATGCCATATGAGGGTGTTGTTGCACTTGTAGACTTTATGAAGAAATTTGAAGAGGAGAATCTGTAAGATGTTTAAATATCATTGCCTGAATCCAATTTCTGCCGTTGGCATGAATAAGTTGGATGAAAATTATGTAAAGACAGAAAATGCGGATGAAGCTGACGTGATTCTTGTCCGCAGTGCCAAAATGCATGAGATGGAATTCGGAAAGAACCTGAAAGCAATCGCTCGTGCGGGAGCCGGAGTGAATAATATTCCGCTTGATAAATGTGCAGAGGAAGGAATTGTTGTATTCAATACACCTGGAGCAAATGCGAATGGTGTAAAAGAACTTGTGATTGCAGGAATGCTTCTCGCAGCCAGAGATGTTGTTGGTGGAATTCAGTGGGTACAGGAATTCGAGGAAGATGGAGATATCGCAAAGATTGCTGAGAAGAAGAAAAAAGCATTTGCAGGAACAGAACTTTCCGGAAAGAAACTTGGTGTGATCGGACTTGGAGCAATCGGAGTTCTTGTTGCGAATGTAGCAACACATCTTGGGATGGAAGTTTATGGATATGATCCATATGTTTCCGTAGATTCTGCATGGAGACTTTCCAGAAGTATCCATCACGCAACAACAGTAGATGAAATCTATAAAGAGTGCGATTATATCACAATCCATGTACCTGCACTTGACAGTACAAAGGGAATGATTGACAAGAATGCAATCAGTCTGATGAAAGAGGGCGTTGTAATTCTGAACTTCGCCAGAGATGTTCTTGTAAATCAGGAAGATATCGTTGATGCACTTGTAGCAGGTAAAGTACACCGTTATGTAACAGATTTCCCAACAAAGGAAATTGTAGGGGTAAAAGGTGCAATTGTAATTCCACATCTTGGAGCATCTACAGAAGAGTCAGAAGACAATTGTGCACAGATGGCTGTTGCTGAGATCCGTGATTTCCTTGAGAACGGAAATATTACACATTCCGTTAATTATCCGGATTGCAACGTGGGAACAAAAGCTGACGGAGACAGAATTACAATTCTTCACCGTAATGTGCCGAATATGATCGGTCAGTTTACAACACTTCTTGCACAGGAGAATCAGAATATCGCACTTATGACAAATAAGAGCAAGAAGGAATATGCATATACAGTAATTGATGTGGACGGAAGCGTTTCTGATGAAGTTGTAAGTAAACTGGAATCAATCACAGATGTACTTGGTGTGCGTGTGATCAAATAAAAAGTAAATGAAGTTTAATTTGGCTAAGCTGATTTTGAAAGCTGATTTATAACGAAAAGGACAGGGTGGTTTTTCTATGTGAGAGACCACCTTTTTGTATACAATAAGTTGATAAATAAGATATGGCACAAAGCATATAAAAATGAACAGATAGTATAGAGAAGTATTACGCAAAAATGGATACATTTTTAACGCGATGATATCGGCATGAAACCATCTTGACAATATTTGTATAATCGTATACAATCATACAAAAAGAGAATAGGAGGAAATCATGGAAGAATATCAGGACCGTTCTCTGGGAGGACGTGTTTTTAAGAGACTCCGTGAAGATATCCTCAAAGGCAGATACAAACAACAGGATGAACTCAGAGAGGCTACCATCGGGAAAGAACTCGGGGTTAGCAGAACTCCAGTAAGGGAAGCGTTAAGACAGCTTGAATTAGAAGGTCTTGTGACGATCGTACCGAATAAAGGTGCTTATGTTACCGGAATCAGCCAGAAGGATATCTGGGATATCTATCAGATGCGTAAGTATCTGGAAGGAATGTGCGCCAGATGGGCGGCGGAACATATTACAGAAGACCAGTTAGAAGAATTAGAAGAGACCATTTTACTTTCAGAATTTCAGATGAAGAAAGAAAATGGATACAATAAAGAACAAGTGACAGGATTAGACGGAAGATTTCATACGATATTATATGAGGCTTCCGGAAGCAGGATGCTGTGTCATGTTCTTACAGATTTTCACCGATATGTTCAAATGGCAAGAAAGTCCTCGATTAATGTGAAGGCAAGAGCCGAGAAGTCAATTGAGGAGCATAAAGCAATTCTTCAGGCAATCAGGGACAGAAACCCGGATCTGGCAGAACAGCTTGCAAAGGAACATATTGTTCATGTCATGCAGAACCTAAAGAAAATAGAAGAAAAACATAATCAGGAGGTAGCAAAAGATGGAAAAAATTAAGATGACAACACCACTTGTAGAGATGGACGGAGATGAGATGACAAGAATTCTCTGGAAGATGATCAAGGATAATCTTCTTGAGCCATATATTGATCTCAAGACAGAATATTATGATCTCGGCCTGGAACACAGAAACGAGACAGATGACCAGGTAACAGTTGATTCCGCACTTGCAACAAAGAAATACAAAGTCGCAGTAAAGTGTGCAACAATCACTCCGAATGCAGCACGTATGGATGAGTATGATCTCAAAGAGATGTGGAAGAGTCCGAACGGAACAATCCGTGCAATTCTTGATGGTACTGTGTTCCGTGCTCCAATTGTTGTAAAAGGAATTGAGCCTTGCGTAAAGAACTGGAAGAAACCAATTACAATTGCAAGACATGCTTATGGAGATGTATATAAAGGATCCGAGATGAAGATTCCGGGAGCGGGAAAGGTTGAACTTGTATACACAGCAGAAGATGGAAGCCAGACAAAAGAACTGGTTCATGAGTTTGATGGACCTGGAATCGTACAGGGAATGCATAATATCAATAAATCCATCGAAAGCTTTGCAAGAAGCTGCTTCTCCTACGCTTTGGATACAAAACAGGATCTGTGGTTTGCAACAAAGGATACAATTTCTAAGAAATATGATCATACATTCAAAGATATCTTTCAGGAAATCTTTGATGCAGAATATGCTGATCAGTTCAAAGAAGCGGGAATTGAGTATTTCTACACACTGATCGATGATGCTGTTGCCCGTGTTATGAAATCAGAAGGTGGATATATCTGGGCATGTAAGAACTACGATGGAGATGTAATGAGCGACATGGTATCTTCCGCATTCGGTTCACTTGCTATGATGACATCCGTACTTGTTTCTCCGGACGGATATTATGAATATGAAGCTGCTCATGGAACTGTACAGCGTCACTATTATAAGCACCTGAAAGGTGAAGAGACATCTACAAACTCAGTTGCAACAATCTTCGCATGGACAGGAGCCCTCAGAAAACGCGGCGAGCTGGATGAAAACAAAGATCTGATGGACTTCGCAGATAAACTTGAGAAAGCAACAATCGACACAATCGAAGCAGGAGAGATGACAAAAGACCTCGCTTTGATCACAACAATCGAGAATCCGACAGTACTCAATAGTGAGGAGTTTATTAAAGCAATAGCGAAGAGACTGTAATTTATCGAGGGAATTTATACAATGGGCTAAGTTTTTGACAGAATGGTCGCAAGAATGGGTCTACTATTACCATGGGCACCGGCCCGCTCTACCTCATCCCTTTGAAAGTATGTAACATAAGAGCAGAACAGTTACCGTGTGTGGTGCCTGTTCTGGCTCTTATTAACATACTGAACAAAGTGTATTCGGAACGCTCCTGCCTTACATGTGCCCCTGGCAACAGTAGACCCGTTCTTGCTTGCGTAGTTCAAAATTAAACTTTCTCCTACAAATACAAAATTCACTCGAAAATACAGAAACTAAAGTCAAAAGATCAAGAAATCTTCATCGACAAAGCTCTACCTTCTCCCGGCTGTTAATTCTGTATTTGTCTTCTGGATTCGTTTTGTTTTGGATAAAAACTTCTTCTTTAGATAACGTAGCGGAGGCACGTTTTATGGTTGCTTCATCCACGATTAAGGCATAAGAGCGGTTCCGAATACACTTCGTTCTGTCTGTTAGCTTGGGACAGACACAAACCACACACGGTGAGTGCTCTGTTCCAAGCGTTACAGACATTCGAAGGGATGAGGTGGAGCGGGCCGTGTGGATGAAGCAACCATAGAACGCGCTTCTGCGGATGTTAGTGCAAAAGTGGAAACTTTATTTGGAACAGAAGAATCCAAGCTCGACAAAAACAATGTCCTGTGAAAAAAATGTCAATTTGCGGAAAATATGAATTGAAATTTCAATCGTCCTAGTATATAATACAATAGGCAGAAATTTTGGTTTATTTTAAAATTATTTTATAAGTATGGAGGGCTAAAATATGAGCTACAATGCAACAGAAAACTCAGCAAGCAGACGAATTGCCACACTGCTTGATGAGGGAAGCTTTGTTGAAATTGGCGGAGCTGTTACAGCTAGAAGCACAACTTTCAACTTGCAGGAGAAGGCAGCTCCTTCTGACGGTGTTATCACTGGATATGGAGTGATTGACGGTAACCTGGTTTATGTATACAGCCAGGATGCTGACGTTCTGGGTGGAGCACTCGGAGAGATGCATGCGAAGAAGATCGCAAGAATCTATGATATGGCTATGAAGATGGGAGCACCGGTGATCGGACTGATCGACTGTGCAGGTCTCAGACTTCAGGAAGCTACAGATGCACTTGAGGCATTTGGAAGCCTTTATCACAAACAGGCACTTGCATCAGGTGTGATTCCGCAGGTACAGCAATCTTTGGAATGTGCGGCGGCGGTCTTGCAGTTGTTCCGGGGCTTACAGATTTCACATTTATGGAAGCAAAAGACGGAAAACTTTTCGTTAATTCTCCAAATGCACTGGAAGGAAATGAGATTTCCAAGTGTAACACAGCAAGCGCTGAGTACCAGAGCAAGACAGCAGGTCTTGTAGATGGAATCGGTGCAGAGGCAGAGATTCTCGGACAGATCCGTGATCTTGTATGTATGCTTCCGGCAAACAATGAAGATGATATGTCTTATGAGGAATGCACAGATGACCTGAACCGTATCTGCGCAGACATTGCTAACGCATCAGAAGATACAGCAATCGCACTGGCACAGATTGCTGACAATCAGATTCTTGTTGAGACAAAGAAAGACTACGCAAAAGAGATGGTTACAGGATTTATCCGCCTGAACGGAATGACAGTTGGTGTTGTTGCAAACCGCTCTAAAGTATACAATGCAGAAGCTGAAGTAGAGGCTGAGTTCGACAGCGTTCTTACAGTAGACGGATGCAAGAAAGCAACAGATTTTGTAAACTTCTGTGATGCATTCTCAATCCCGGTTCTTACACTGACAAATGTAACAGGATTTGCTGCTACAGTAGAGTCAGAGAAGAACATGGCAAGCGCAGTTGCAAAACTGACATATGCATTTGCTAACGCTACAGTACCGAAGGTAAATGTAATCGTTGGTAAGGCATTCGGAAGTGCTTACGTTTCTATGAACAGTAAGTCAATTGGTGCAGATCTTGTTTATGCATGGCCAACAGCAGAGATCGGAATGATGGATGCGAAGCTTGCAGCACAGATCATGTACGCAGACGCAGATGCTGAGACTCTTAATGAGAAAGCAGCTGAATACAAAGAACTTCAGTCAAGCCCGAATTCAGCAGCAGCAAGAGGATATGTTGATGCGATCATCGAGCCGGCAGATACAAGAAAATATGTGATCGGAGCATTTGAGATGCTGTTCACAAAGAGAGAGGACCGTCCGGCTAAGAAACACGGAACGGTTTAGTGAGGTGAGGCGAAGTGAAGAAAAAAATCAGTTTATTAGGACTTATCCTCATTCTCGTTCTTAGCTTCACAGGATGTGGTAAGTCTGAGACAACAGAATATGATCAGACAAGATTTGAACAGTATGCTGAGTTTGTTGTTCAGAATTTCGAAGCGATGACAACAGAGCAGCTTGACAGCTTTTCTGATATGCGTGATCTTCAGCTTGACACACAGCTTATGAATGCAGGACTTCCGGTTGATGGAGAGGACTTCCTTACAATGATCAGCTCCTGGGAAGCAGCAGAAGAAGAGTGTGGTGCTTATGTTGAGCATGGCGATTGGACAATGGAAGTAAAGAACGATGGAGTTTCACTCACATCTGAAGCAAAATATGAAAACAGAGATGCAGACATCGTCTTCAGTTTTGACGAAAAGGGCAACATGGAGAGTATGGATGTTTCTGCTCATTATTCAACAGGAGAAATCCTTGAGAAAGCCGGTCTGAATACGGTACTTGGTATGGGAACTGTATTCGTTGTATTGATTTTCATTTCATTCATTATTTATCTGCTTGGATACATTCCGAAACTTCAGGAGAAGTTGGCAAATAAAGATAAGAAAGTGGAAGAGAAGAAGGAAGCACCTGTACAGGCAGCTCCAGCACCGGTAGCTGCAGCAGAAGATGATGCAGAACTTGTAGCAGTAATCGCAGCAGCAATTGCAGCAGCAGAGGGAACTTCTACAGATGGATTTGTTGTTCGTTCTATTAAGAGAAGAAAATCAAACAGATGGAATTAATCAGGAGGATAATTAGATGAAAAACTATACAATCACAGTAAACGGAAATGTATATGATGTAACAGTAGAAGAGAATGGTGCAGGCGCACCGGCAGCAGCACCGGTTGCAGCACCTAGAGCAGCAGCACCGGCAGCTCCGGCAGCAGCACCGAAAGCGGCAGCAGGCGCTGGAAGCATCCAGGTAAAAGCTGGAGCAGCAGGTAAAGTATTCCAGGTTCCTACATCTGTTGGACAGAAGGTAGAGGCTGGAGATACAGTTATTATCATTGAAGCAATGAAGATGGAGATCCCAGTTGTTGCCCCAGAGGCAGGAACTATTGCCAGCATTGATGTGGCAGTAGGTGATGCTGTTGAATCAGGAGCTGTACTTGCTACATTAAACTAGTAACTGAACCAGGAGGTTTTTACAAATGGAATATATTTCAAATACATTGGGAAACCTCGTAGAACAGACAGCGTTCATGAATCTTACATTTGGTAACCTGATCATGATTGCTGTTGCCTGCGTGTTTCTCTATCTGGCAATTCGCCACGAATTTGAGCCACTGCTTCTTGTTCCAATTGCCTTTGGTATGTTGCTTGTAAATATCTATCCGGATATTATGCTTCATGCTGAGGATGCAGCGAATGGAACCGGTGGGCTTCTGTATTACTTTTATCAGCTTGACGAGTGGTCCATCCTTCCTTCTCTGATCTTCCTTGGAGTTGGAGCGATGACAGACTTTGGTCCGCTGATCGCAAACCCGAAGAGTTTCCTGCTTGGTGCAGCAGCTCAGTTCGGTATTTTCGCAGCTTATCTTGGAGCTATGGCTCTTGGATTTTCAGACAAAGCAGCAGCTGCTATCTCCATTATCGGTGGAGCTGACGGCCCGACATCTATCTTCCTTGCAGGTAAACTGCAGCAGACAGCTATCATGGGACCGATCGCCGTAGCAGCATACTCCTATATGTCACTTGTGCCGATCATCCAGCCACCAATCATGAAACTTCTCACAACAGAGAAGGAAAGAAAGATCAAGATGGATCAGCTTCGCCCGGTTTCTAAGCTTGAGAGAATCCTCTTCCCGGTTATCGTTACAATCGTTGTATGTGTGATTCTTCCTACAACAGCTCCACTTGTTGGTATGTTGATGCTTGGTAACCTGTTCAAAGAGTGTGGAGTTGTAAGACAGCTGACAGAGACAGCTTCCAATGCCCTGATGTACATCGTAGTTATTCTTCTTGGTACATCTGTAGGTGCTACAACAAGTGCTGAAGCATTCCTGAACTGGAATACAATCAAGATCGTTATCCTTGGTCTTATAGCATTTGCATTCGGTACAGCTGCCGGAGTTCTCTTCGGTAAGTTAATGTGCGTCCTTACACATGGTAAGGTTAACCCGCTGATTGGTTCCGCTGGTGTATCTGCGGTTCCTATGGCAGCCCGTGTATCTCAGAGGTTGGTGCTGAGGCAGATCCTACAAACTTCCTTCTTATGCATGCAATGGGACCGAACGTTGCCGGAGTTATCGGTACTGCAGTAGCAGCCGGAACATTTATGGCTATTTTCGGCGTTAAGTAAATTAGGAGGATAAATAAATGGCAGAAATTGAAAAAAAACCAGTTAAAATAGTAGAAACTATTCTGCGTGATGCACATCAGTCTCTGATTGCTACCAGAATGACAACAGAGCAGATGATGCCAATCGTTGAGAAGATGGACAAGGTTGGATATCATGCTGTAGAGTGCTGGGGTGGAGCAACATTCGATGCTTCCCTCCGTTTCCTGAAAGAAGATCCATGGGAGAGACTTAGAAAGTTCCGTGATGGATTCAAGAATACAAAACTTCAGATGCTGTTCCGTGGACAGAATATCCTTGGATACCGTCCATACGCTGATGATGTTGTAGAGTATTTCGTACAGAAATCTGTGGCAAACGGAATCGATATCATTCGTATTTTCGACTGCCTCAATGACATGAGAAATCTTCAGACAGCTGTAAAGGCTGCGAACAAAGAGAAAGCCCATGCACAGGTTGCAATGTCTTATACACTCGGTGATGCTTACACAATGGAATACTGGGTAGACCTTGCGAAGAGAATCGAAGATATGGGTGCAAGCTCAATCTGTGTTAAGGATATGGCAGGACTTCTTGTTCCATATAAGACAACAGAGCTTGTTGGGGCATTGAAAGATGCAGTAAATATCCCGATCGAGATGCATACACACTACACATCAGGTGTTGCTTCTATGACATACATGAAAGCTGTAGAGGCAGGAGCTGACATCATCGATACAGCAATGTCTCCATTCGCACTTGGAACATCTCAGCCGGCTACAGAAGTTATGGTTGAGACATTCAAGGGAACACCATACGATACAGGACTTGATCAGAGTCTCCTTGCAGAGATTGCTGACTACTTCCGTCCAATCCGTGATGATTCTCTTGAGAGCGGACTGCTCAATCCGAAGAACCTTGGTGTTAATATCAAGACTCTTCTGTACCAGGTACCGGGAGGAATGCTTTCCAACCTGACATCCCAGCTGAAAGAGCAGGGAGCAGAAGATAAGTTCTACGAAGTACTTGAAGAGGTACCGCGTGTACGTAAAGATCTTGGTGAGCCACCGCTTGTTACACCATCTTCACAGATCGTTGGAACACAGGCTGTATTCAACGTACTGATGGGTGAGCGTTATAAGATGATCACAAAAGAGACAAAGGATGTTCTTGCAGGTAAATACGGTAAGACAACAAAACCGGTTGATCCAGAACTTCAGAAGAAGGCTCTTGGAGATGAAGAACCGATCACTTGCCGTCCGGCAGATCTTATCCCGGATGAGCTTGATACACTTCGTAAAGAGTGTGCACAGTGGATCCAGCAGGATGAGGATGTACTGACATATGCACTGTTCCCACAGGTTGCTGTTGACTTCTTCAAATACAGACAGGCTCAGCAGACAAAAGTAGATGCTACAGTAGCAGATACAGAGAACGGATCTTATCCGGTATAATCCTGACTGATTTAGTTAGATTATGAATTGAATAGAAAGACCAGAAGATAACAGATGGAAAGATTTGTGTTTTCTGGTCTTTTTCATTTGTAAGGAAATTTATTTGGTGGTATCATAGATGTGTACAATTTTGAATAATCAAGTTTTTGTAATATGAGTTTGATTGTTGGAATATATGGAGGCAGATATGAGTGTTTTAGACAGAATAGAGCGATTACGAAATGTAATGGAACAGCAGAAAATAGACTGCTATATCATCCCTACAGATGACTATCATCACAGTGAATACGTCGGTGATTATTTTAAATTCCGCGAATATATAACGGGCTTTACAGGATCAGCAGGTACCGCAGTTTTTACAAAGGATAAAGCGGGACTCTGGACAGATGGAAGATATTTTATTCAGGCAGAAGCGCAGTTGCAGGGGAGTGGGATCACGCTTTACAAATCAGGAGAACCTGGTGTTCCAACGATAGAAGAATTTTTAAAAAGTGAGCTAAAAGAAGGGGATGTTCTGGGATTTGATGGTCGTACAGTGACTTATGCACAAGGAAAACGATATTGTCATATAACAGATGAGAATGGCGCATCATTGAAATATAGCTTAGATTTTGCACAGAATATCTGGAAGGAAAGACCTGAAATGTCTATGGAATCTGTATTTTCTCTAGCGGATGAATATACAGGTGAAAAAATTGGATCCAAATTAGAACGAATCAGAGAAATAATGAAAGAAAATGGATGCAATGCACATGTTTTATCGAGTCTTGATGATATTGCATGGCTTTTAAATATAAGAGGAAATGATATTGCGTATTGTCCACTTGTTCTTTCTTATGCAATCGTTTATAATAATTCAGTTGAGCTGTTTGCTGACATTAGAAAATTCTCTGACGATATTGTGAATTCATTAGCAGAAAATCAAGTGAAGATTTATCCGTATGAGGATATTTATCACAAAGTTTCAGAAATGACATCAGAAGATAAGGTCCTTTTGGATTCTTCAATCATGAACTATAGTCTTTATCAGGCCATTTCCAAAGAGACGGTGATTATTGATAAGCAGAATCCGGAAATTCTGATGAAGTCAGTTAAAAATGAAACACAGGCAGAGAATTTGAGAAAAGCACATTTGAAGGATGCGGTTGCACATACAAAGTTTATGTACTGGTTAAAGAAGAATATTGGCAGAGTGGAGATTACAGAGCTGTCTGCTTCTGCCAGGCTGGAAGGATTGCGTGCAGAGCAGGAGCATTTCCTCGGACCAAGTTTTGGCCCGATCAGTGCATATGGAGAACATGGGGCAATTGTTCATTATAGTGCGGATGAGAAAAGCAATGTCCCTTTAAAAGAAGGAAAGCTTTTCATGACAGATACAGGTGGTCATTATCTGGAAGGGTCTACCGACATTACGCGTACGGTTGCACTTGGAGAAGTGGGGAACCTTGAAAAAGAACATTTCACACTGGTTGCAAGAGCAATGCTACGCCTGGCGAACACTGTATTTCTCTACGGATGCAGTGGTGCGAATCTGGATTGTATTGCAAGAGAGATCTTTTGGAAAGAAGGACTGAACTTTAATCATGGAACGGGGCATGGTGTTGGTTATTTATTGAATATCCATGAGGGACCGATCAATTTCCGTTGGAAAGAGGGAGAGAGGTCGGCTCCGGCATTGGAAGAGAATATGGTGATCACAGATGAACCGGGAATCTATATTGAGGGTTCTCATGGAATTCGTCTGGAAAATGAGCTGCTTGTCAGAAAAACAGTTAAGAATGAGTATGGACAGTTTATGAATTTTGAAATTCTTACTTATGTACCAATTGATCTGGATGCAATCTTGCCGGAGAAAATGAGTACAGAGGAGAAAGAAATGTTGAATCATTATCATAAGCAGGTTTATGAAAAGGTGTCCCCTTACCTTTCAGAGGAAGAACGAATCTGGCTGAAAGAGTACACGCGGGCTGTGAAGTAATCAGCAAGTCAGAGGTATGACAGAACTCTTATGTATCTGTTGAAGCTGCTGGACGGATAATGAAATATTTAGGGATTAGGAATAGTGTAAAAGAATGGAAACATCAGAACGCAATATTGAAGCGAATATGAATGAGCTGATCGGAAGGATCGAAGCAAAATATGAGAAGATGAGCAAGGGGCAGAAGCGCCTTGCAGAATATGTGAAAGAAAATTATGATAAGGCTGTATTTCTGACAGCAGCGCGTCTTGGAGAGATTGTGGGTGTCAGTGAATCTACGGTTGTACGATTTGCAACCCAGCTGGGATATAGGGGATACCCGGAATTTCAGAAAGCGTTGGAGGAACTTGTCCGTAATAAATTGAATTCAATCCAGCGTATGGAAGTGACCTATGGACGAATTACACAGAGTGAGATTCTCGAAACCGTTCTTCAGTCAGACATTGAGAAAATCAAGATGACCTTGTCTGCAATCGATCATAAGGCATTTAACTGGGCAATTGATACCCTTTTAGAAGCAAAGAGAATCTATGTTGTGGGAATCAGAAGCTGTGCACCACTTGCTTCTTTTATGGGATTTTATCTGAATCTTGTATGCGACAATGTAATTACAGTAAATACAAACAGTTCCAGTGAGATTTTTGAACAGATTATTCGAATCGGAGAAGGGGATGTGATCATAGGAATCAGTTTCCCAAGATATTCGATGAGAACATTGAAAGCATTGGAATTTGCGAGCAATAGAAAGGCAAAAGTAATCACACTTACTGACAGTATCCATTCACCTATGAATCAGTATTCTTCCTGCAATCTGATCGCAAGAAGTGATATGGCATCTATTGTCGATTCACTTGTTGCACCATTGAGTGTGATCAATGCACTGATTGTTGCGATTTGTATGAAAAAGCAGAAGGAAGTTGTTTCGACGTTAGAGACGTTGGAGAAAATCTGGGGTGAATATCAGGTTTACAGCGGAGAAGAAAGCAGCCAGGAAGGTGGCAGCGCAGGAACGAACGAGTCTTACAGACAGAATAAAGGAGAAGAATAGAGCATGAGTAATGTGATCGTAGTGGGCGGCGGGGCTGCCGGGATGATGGCGGCAGTTTTCGCTGCAAGAAATGGTCAGAATGTTCAGTTGCTTGAGAAGAATGAAAAGCTTGGGAAAAAGCTGTTCATTACAGGAAAAGGACGCTGCAATATAACGAATGCCGCTGATATAGAAGATTTATTTACGGCGGTGACAAGTAATCCGAAATTTTTATACAGTGGATTTTACAGTTTTACAAATCAGCAGGTGATCGATTTCTTTGAAGAACTTGGTGTGAAGACGAAAATTGAACGTGGAGAACGAGTTTTCCCTGTTTCAGATCATTCTTCTGATGTGATCGCAGCATTTTCAAGAGAGTTAAAATCATTAGGAGTAGCTGTTTCTCTTCACACAGAGGTGAGAGAACTGCTTTGTGAGCAGGATAAAGTGTGTGGGGTTTTATTAACTAATGGAAAGAAAATGAAGGCAGATGCTGTGATTGTTGCGACAGGTGGTATTTCCTATCCTTCTACGGGTTCTACAGGCGATGGATATCGTTTTGCGAAAGAAACAGGGCATAGAGTGACAGAACTCCTTCCATCACTTGTACCGATGGAAGTCAGACAATGGTATGCGAAAGAATTGCAGGGATTATCTCTTCGAAATATAGAAATTTGTATCACAGATGGGAAGAAAAAACTTTACGAAGAATTCGGAGAAATGCTTTTTACACATTATGGTGTAACAGGACCGGTTATTCTGAGCGCGAGCAGTGTGGTGGGAAAAACTTTAAGAAAAAAAGAACTTACACTTCATATAGACTTAAAACCGGCATTGAGTGAGGAACAACTTGATAAAAGAATCCTCAGAGAGTTTGATGCAAACCATAATAAACAGTATAAAAATTCAATCGATTCACTCTTTCCGGCAAAATTAAAGCCTGTTATGATAGAACTCTCGGAGATTGAACCTGAGAAAAAAGTGAATGAGATTACAAAAGAAGAACGACAGAGACTGGTTCATCTGATCAAGGATTTTACAATGACATTGACAGGGCTTCGCAGTTATAATGAAGCAATCATTACAAAAGGCGGAGTATCTGTAAAGGAGATCGATCCGGGAACAATGGAATCAAAAAAAATGAAAGGATTATATTTCGCCGGAGAGGTGCTTGATCTTGATGCAGTGACCGGAGGATATAATCTTCAGATTGCGTGGTCAACAGGGTATCTTGCCGGAATTAACGCAGGATGTGATTGAAATTTTACTGGGGAATGTCTGAATCCTGTGACAGGAAGAATAGATGTTGCTGGTCGCACATCGTGTGAACAGTAACGAATAGATTTGAAAATGGAATGTGGAAAGAAAAGATGGAGGAATAAAAATGGGATATAATGTAGCAATCGATGGACCGGCAGGGGCAGGGAAAAGTACAATTGCAAAGCAGGTTGCAAAAGAAAACGGATATATTTATGTAGATACCGGCGCAATGTACCGTGGATTGGCCATTCACTTTCTGAATCTTGGAATTGATCCAAAAGATACAGAAAAGATTATAGAGGCCTGCAAAGATGTGGAAGTAACGATTGGTTATGAAAGCGGAATCCAGCAGATCTATGTAAACGGAGAGAATGTTACAGCAAAGCTCGTACAGAAGAAGTTGGAAATATGGCTTCTATGACATCTGCGATTCCGGAAGTCAGAGAAAAACTTCTGGAACTTCAGAGAACGCTTGCAAGAGAGAAGGATGTGATCATGGATGGAAGAGACATTGGTACCCATGTGCTTCCGGATGCAGATGTAAAAATCTATCTTACAGCAAGCGTAGAAATCAGAGCAAAGAGAAGATATAAAGAGCTTGTTGAAAAGGGAGTACAGTGCGATCTGAAAGAGATAGAGAAAGATATTGAAGAAAGAGACTACCGTGATATGACAAGAAAGATCGCGCCACTGAAAAAAGCAGAGGATGCAATACTTGTTGACAGTTCGGATATGACACTGAAAGAAGTTGTAAACACGATTTCCAGATATTGTCATAGATAAATTTGCAGGAGTTGGATAGAATGAAAGTAATAAAGGCGAAATCAGCTGGATTTTGTTTCGGCGTTAAGCGTGCAGTGGATACAGTTTATGAACAGGTGGAAGAGAATCAGAATCTTCCAATCTATACGTATGGTCCGATCATCCATAATGAAGAAGTGGTGAAAGATCTGGAGCAGAAAGGTGTGATTGTTCTTCGCAGCGAAGAAGAGCTGGATACACTGGAAAGAGGAACCGTTATTATCCGCTCTCATGGGGTGGCAAAAGATGTGTATGACAGACTGGAAAATAAGAAAATCCAGATTGTAGATGCTACGTGTCCATTTGTTAAGAAGATCCATAATATCGTGCAGAAACACAGTGAGATGGGCGAGAATATTATTATCATTGGAAATCCGGAACATCCGGAGGTTCAGGGAATTAAGGGATGGGCAGGAGATCATGTAGAGGTCTTTCAGACAAAGGAAGAAGCAGAAAATTATTCTTGTGAGCAGGGAAAAAAGATTTGTATCGTTGCCCAGACGACATTTAATTACAATAAATTTAAAGAATTAGTTGAAATTCTTGAAAAAAAGAGTTATGATGTAAGTGTTTTAAATACAATCTGTAATGCTACGAAGGAGCGCCAGACAGAAGCGCAGAGCATAGCAGAGACGGTGGATGCTATGATCGTTATTGGTGACAAACATAGTTCCAATACCCAGAAGTTATTTGAAATATGCCGCAAAGCATGTAACAATACGTACTATATACAGACACTTGGCGATTTGGATTTGAATCAATTAGGGTCAGTGGAAACGGTAGGTATTACAGCAGGGGCATCCACGCCCAACAATATAATTGAGGAGGTTCAAAATAATGTCAGAATTATCTTTTGAACAGATGTTAGAAGAGTCATTTAAAACAATTCACAATGGAGAGGTTGTCGAAGGTACAGTAATCGACGTGAAACCGGATGAGATTATCCTGAACATTGGATATAAAGCAGATGGTATCATCACAAAGAGCGAATATTCCAACGATCAGTCTCTTGACCTTACAACAGTTGTATCTGTAGGTGATACAATGACAGTTAAGGTACTGAAAGTAAATGACGGAGAGGGTCAGGTTCTTCTTACATATAAGAGACTGGCTGCAGAAAAAGGAAATGAGAGACTGCGCGAAGCATATGAAAACCACGAAGTGCTGAAAGCTACAGTTACACAGATTCTTGGCGGCGGTATTTGTACAACAGTTGATGAAGTAAGAGTATTTATCCCGGCAAGCCTTGTTTCCGATTCTTATGAGAAAGATCTCAGCAAGTATGAAGGACAGGAAATCGAATTCGTAATCAGCGAGTTCAACCCGAGAAGAAACCGTGTGATCGGTGATAGAAGACAGCTTCTTGTAGCAGAGCGTGCTGAGAAGCAGAAAGAGCTGTTCGCGAAACTCAATGTTGGTGATACAGTAGAAGGAACTGTTAAGAATGTAACAGATTTCGGAGCATTCGTTGACCTTGGTGGTGTTGACGGACTTCTTCACATCTCAGAGATGTCATGGGGAAGAGTTGACAATCCGAAGAAAGTATTCCATGTAGGAGATACACTGAAAGTTCTTGTAAAAGACATTCATGATACAAAGATTGCACTCAGCCTGAAATTCCCAGAGACAAATCCTTGGGTAAATGCAGCAGAAGATTTCGCTGTAGGAACAGTTGTTACAGGAAAAGTTGCACGTATGACAGACTTTGGTGCTTTCGTAGAACTTGCACCAGGTGTTGATGCACTTCTTCATGTATCCCAGATTTCAAGAGCTCATGTTGAGAAACCGGCAGATGTTCTTGCAATCGGACAGGAAATCACAGCTAAGATCGTTGATCTTAACGAAGCAGAGAAGAAGATCAGCCTGAGCATGAAAGCTCTTGAGGCTGATAACGCTGAAGAGACAGAGGAATAAGATATAAATTATTTTTTAGAAGAACCGGCCATTGGCAGGTTCTTTTTCTGTTAAAAATTCGACAAGATGTATAGCGAAAGATACAAGAATTATTACATATTTGCTAGATTTTCAGAGCGCATTCTAGTAAAATAAGTATTACAAAATTAAAATATTATTGTTGTAATGACAATGATAAAAGAAAGGAAGGAAATGAGATGGGGCTTTTGACATTTAAAGGCGGAATCCATCCGGATGATGGAAAACGTTTTTCAAAGGATCAGCCGATCAGACCTGTAGTACCTCAGGGTGAACTGGTCTATCCACTTTCGCAGCATATAGGAGCACCGGCTAAACCGGTAGTTAAGAAAGGCGATTGTGTGCTGAAAGGACAGTTGATTGCTGAAGCGGGAGGATTTGTATCTTCTCCGATCTATTCATCTGTCTCCGGTAAAGTGAAAGGATTGGAACAACGTTTTAATCCAACCGGATCCCAGGTGGAGTGCATTGTTGTAGAAAACGATGGAGAGTACAAGGAAGTTGAATATGAACCGGTAAAGCCTTTGGAAGAGATGACAAAGGAAGAAATCATTAATAAGATTGGAGATGCCGGAATCGTAGGAATGGGTGGAGCAGGATTCCCTACAAAGGTAAAGCTTTCTCCGAAGGAACCGGATAAGATAGAATATATTATTGCAAACTGTGCTGAGTGTGAACCTTATATCACTGCAGATTACAGAAGAATGCTTGAGTATACAGAAGATCTTGTCAGCGGAATGAAGGTCATCCTTTCTTTATTCCCAAATGCAAGAGGTGTATTTGCTGTAGAGGATAACAAGAAAGATTGTATTGAAAAGTTACAGAAAGCAGTTGCCGACGAACCAAGAATTGATGTGAAAGCATTGATGACAAAATATCCACAGGGGGCAGAACGTCAGCTGATCTATGCAGTGACAAAACGAGCAATCAATTCTACCATGCTTCCGGCAGATGCAGGATGTATTGTTGATAATGTGGAGACTCTGATTGGAATCCACAATGCAGTAATCAAAGGAAAACCGTTGATGGAACGTGTTGTTACAGTGAGCGGCGATGCAGTCAAAAAACCAGGAAACTTTATGGCTCCTTTTGGAATAAACCACAGAGAGCTGGTTGAGGCAGCAGGAGGTTTGAAAGCGGAACCGCAGAAACTGATCTCCGGAGGACCGATGATGGGATTTGCCATGGTGACAATGGATGCACCGGTTACAAAGACTTCTTCCTCTATTCTGCTTTTTAAAGAAGACGTTGTGGCAAAGAGTCTTGAGACTGCATGTATTAACTGTGGAAGATGTGTGGAGATCTGTCCAAGCAGAATTATTCCATCCAGACTTGCAGACTTTTCAAAGAGAAAAGATGAGGCATCTTTTGTTGCATGGAATGGATTGGAATGTGTGGAATGTGGTTCCTGCAGTTATGTCTGTCCGGCAAAACGTCAGCTGAAACAGGCAATTGGTTCAATGCGTAAGACAGCATTGGCGAATAGAAAGAAGAAATAAGAGAGGTTGAAGTAAAGTGAACGAGAAATATAACGTATCTTCTTCGCCGCATATCCGTGATAAAGTGACAAGCAGCAACATTATGCTTTATGTTGTGATCGCACTTCTTCCGGCTACATTTTTTGGAATCTGGAATTTCCGTCATGAGAATGCCTGGATTCTTGTAGTTGTTACAACGGCAGCGGCTGTTTTATCTGAGTATCTTTATGAAAAATTAATGCATAAGCCAATTACGATCAATGATTTCAGTGCAGTTGTAACAGGACTTCTGCTCGCATTGAATCTTCCTCCGACACTCCCGTGGTGGATGGGTGTGCTTGGTGCAGTATTTGCCATCATTGTTGTGAAACAGTTGTTTGGAGGACTTGGACAGAACTTCATGAACCCTGCATTGGGAGCACGTTGTTTTCTGTTGATCTGTTTTGCAGGTAAGATGACTTATTTTGTTTACGACGGAGTGACGGGGCCGACTCCTCTGGCAGAGTTGAAAGCAGGAGAAACAGTGAATACATTGTCTATGCTTCTCGGAAATATCAGAGGAACAATCGGAGAGACTTCTGTAGTTGCAATTATGATCGGTGCAATGTTCCTGATTCTTATGGGGGTAATTGACCTTAGAATTCCTGGAACTTACATTGTGACATTTGTGATTTTTATCACATTGTTTGGAGGATATGGATTCGATCCTCAGTACATCACAGCACATCTTTGTGGTGGTGGTCTGATGCTTGGAGCATGGTTTATGGCAACAGATTATGTGACATCTCCGATTACGAGCAAAGGAAAGATCCTTTTTGGAATCTGTCTTGGATGTCTGACTGGTCTGTTCCGTCTTTTTGGTGGATCAGCAGAAGGGGTTTCCTATGCGATCATCATCAGTAACCTTTTAGTTCCGTTGATCGAGAAGGTTACTCTTCCAAAACCATTTGGTAAAGGAGGAGAAAAGTAATGAATAAAATTGTTAAAAACACGTTGATTCTGACAGCGATCACTGTTGTTGCGGGTCTCCTTCTCGGAGTTGTATATGGTGTGACAAAAGATCCGATCGCGAAAGCACAGGAGGAGGCAAAACAGGAAGCATTTCGTTCTGTTCTTTCAGATGCAGAGACATTTGAATCGGATACAGAATTTGATGCTGATGCAGCTTCTGCTCTTCTGAAAGAAAATGGATACACTTCAGATGATATTTCTGAGGTGGCTGAGGGAAAAGACGCTTCCGGCGAGACCGTTGGTTATGTTGTAAATGTTACATCACATGAAGGATACGGCGGAGACATTGATATTTCTGTAGGTATCAGGGAAGATGGAACAGTAACAGGTATTGAGATGCTCAGTATCAGTGAGACAGCAGGTCTCGGAATGAAAGCTAAGGAAGCAGATTTCAAAGATCAGTTTAAAGATAAGAATGTAGAAAAGTTTACATATACAAAGACAGGAGAGTCAGGAGATGACATGATCGATGCCATCAGTGGTGCTACGATCACAACTAACGCTGTGACAAATGCAGTAGACTCTGCACTTGTATATTTTCAAAATGAGTTAGGAGGCGGAAGTAATGAATAAATGTACAGAACGGCTGTATAACGGCCTTGTAAAAGAAAATCCGACCTTCGTTCTTATGCTTGGTATGTGTCCTACACTTGCGGTTACAACATCTGCAATCAACGGTGTTGGTATGGGACTTTCTACAACAGTTGTATTGATCATGTCTAACATGTTGATTTCTATGTTGAGAAAGATTATTCCGGATTCTGTCAGAATGCCGGCATTTATCGTTATTGTTGCTTCTTTCGTGACAATTGTACAGTTCCTGATGGAAGGATTCGTTCCAAGCCTTTATGATTCACTTGGACTTTATATTCCTCTGATCGTTGTAAACTGTATCATTCTCGGAAGAGCAGAGAGTTATGCTTCAAAGAATCCGGTTCTTCCTTCTATCTTTGATGGAATCGGTATGGGACTTGGATTTACTGTTGGTCTTACAGCAATAGGTATTGTCAGAGAACTGATCGGTGCTGGTAAGATCTTTGATATCCGTGTTATGCCGGAATCTTACGAGCCACTGACAATCTTCATCCTTGCACCGGGAGCATTCTTTGTCCTTGCAGGTCTTGTTGCTTTACAGAATAAAGTAAAGAACAATATGGCGAAGAAAGGAAAGAAAGTTCCGGAGACGGTCGGATGCGGAGAAGGCTGTGCAAGCTGTGGGAATGCTTCATCCTGCAGTGGAAAGATCTTCCCGACAGGCGAAGAAGACGCAAAGAACGAATAAAGGAGGGGACAGAAAGTGAAAGAATTATTATTAATTGCAGTTGGTTCAGCATTTGTAAATAATGTTGTCCTGAGCCAGTTTCTTGGTATATGTCCGTTCCTCGGTGTATCCAAGAATGTGAAGACTGCTGCCGGAATGGGCGGAGCGGTTGTATTCGTTATTACGATCGCATCTTTTGTAACTGGATTGATCTATAAGTTTATTCTCGGAAATCCAAATATCATGGGGGGAGAATTATCCTACCTGAATACAATTGTATTTATTCTTGTAATCGCCGCACTTGTACAGTTTGTAGAGATGTTCTTAAAGAAAGCGATGCCATCATTATACAATGCGCTCGGTGTATATCTTCCGTTGATCACAACGAACTGTGCAGTTCTCGGAGTAGCACTGACAAACGTACAGAATGGCTACTATGATGACATGAGTGCAGGTATGGGACTTCTCACAGGTGTTGTGAATGGATTTGCTACAGCTGTCGGATTCCTTGTATCAATTGTGCTGATGGCCGGAATTCGCGAGAAGATTGAGTACAATGATATCAGTGAGTCATTTCAGGGGACTCCGATCGTGCTTGTTACAGCAGGACTGATGGCAATTGCATTTTTCGGATTCTCGGGATTAATTTAGGAGGAAGAGCAAATGAGTATGACAGGAATTATTTTGGCGGCAGTAGTCGTCGGTGGAACCGGTTTATTCATCGGTGTTTTCCTCGGAATCGCAGGTAAGAAGTTTGCTGTAAAAGTAGATGAACGTGAAGAAGCAATTTTAGGTGTTCTTCCGGGAAATAACTGTGGCGGATGCGGTTATGCAGGCTGTTCAGGACTTGCAGCGGCAATCGTAAAAGGTGAAGCAGAAGTTGGCGGATGTCCGGTTGGTGGGGCACCTGTTGCTGCAAAGATCGGTGATATCATGGGTGTTGCAGCAGGCACACAAGAGAGACAGACCGCTTTTGTAAAATGTGCCGGAACCTGTGAAAAAGCAATTTTGGATTATGATTACACAGGTATTCAGGATTGTACGATGGCAAGCATGATGCAGAATGGAGGAGCAAAAGGATGTAATTCAGGATGTCTTGGATTCGGTTCTTGTGTTGCTGCCTGTCCGTTTGATGCAATTCATGTAGTAGATGGAATTGCTGTTGTTGACAAAGAAGCATGTAAAGCATGTGGGAAATGTATTGCAGCATGTCCAAAACACCTGATCGAGCTGATTCCATATGAGCAGAAGACATTTGTACGCTGTAATTCCAATGCAAAAGGAAAAGTACAGCTGGCAATTTGTCAGGCAGGATGTATCGGATGTCGCATTTGTGAGAAGAACTGTGAAGCAGGAGCGATCACTGTAACGAATTTCCTTGCACATATCGATGCAGATAAATGTACAGAGTGTGGTGTCTGTGTAGAAAAATGCCCGAGAAAGATTATTACGTTACGTTAATAATAAGGTAACTGTTCAGAGCCAACCTCCAAAATGCTACGCATTTCGTCGGTGTGGCGTATCCGCCAAATAAAATTTCAAAAACAGTCTTAAAAATGCAAGCATTTTACACCTGTTTTATGAAATTTTGCTTGGCTCTGAACAGTTACATAATAAGACAGAAATTTATTTAAGAAAAGAGATCAGAAAAGGAAGCTGAAAATTTAAATTGATCAGCTTCCTTTTTTCTAGTTATTAATATCAGTGATTAAATTGACAGAGTCACTGCTTTTATAAATCATATTGTCATCGGTAATAAATACTGCCTCGATATTATCCATACTTCGGATAAGTTTTAATCCTTCATCCAGTCCAAGCGCATAACAGGTTGTGCTTAAGGCATCCCCGTCAACCGATTTGTCAGAGATGATCGTGACTTGGTTTAAGTTATTTTCTATTGGATATCCTGTAGAAGGATCAAGGATATGGTGGTAAATTTTTCCGTCTTTCTTAAAGTACCGTTCGTAATTCCCGGAAGATACGATGGACTTATCAGATACCGGAAGAACGGCTATAACTGTCCCATCTTCTGCAAATGGTTTCTGGATACCGATCCGGAAGTTGGAACCGTCTGTTTTTCCGCCGAGTGTCAGTATGTTACCACCGAGATTGATATAGGCATGTTCTATTCCTTCTTCTATAAGATAATTCTTTACCTGATCTGCAATATAGCCTTTGGCGATACCGCCCAGATCAATCTTTGCATAAGGATCTGACATGGTTATCGTTGTTCCGTTGACCTCTATAGTTTTATAATTGATATGAGTAACTGCTTCGGACAGCTGCTCTGCGTCAGGGATGCTATGATCCGCATTATTGTGAAAATTCCAAAGGTCACTGGCAGAAGCGATTGTGATGTCAAATTTTCCGCCGGAAAGATCCCCATAATATTTTCCCAGTTCAATTAAATCAGCAGTTTCTTTCGATACAGAAACGGAGGCGCCTTGTGCCTGATTGATCTGACTGATTTCACTGGAATCGATCGTAGGACTTAAGAGTTGTTCATATTTCTCACAGATATCTTTGCAGCCATCCATGATCTTAGAATCTGCTCCCCAGACTTCGATCTTAACAACGGTGTCGAAATAGCTTCCTGTCATAGAAAGCGACTGTGACTGATCTTTTGTGGAACATCCGGTCAGCAGAAAAGAAAATGCAAGGAAACAAGCCAGTATTTTTTTGTGTTTCATAAAATCTCCGTTCTTAATATAAATGAATGATGTGTTTATTATAACGAGGTTTGAATAAAAATACAATCGAACATGTGGTTGCATTCAAAATATGGTTGTGCTATGATGAATTAGCAAAACCATTATGGAAGAAAGATGGTGCGGAATGAAGAAGAATGACTGGATACTTGCAGCAGCTATTTTTTTTGTAGCTGTTTTAACGTTTGGTTTACAGCTCTTAAAAACTACAGATAAATACAGCGAAGTGGAGATTCTGGTAAAAGGTGAGTTGTATGGAAGATACCGCCTGGAACAGGATCAGGAAATTGATGTAAATGATAAGAACAAAGTACTCATAAAGGACGGAAAGGTTCGTATGGAAGATGCTGACTGTCCGGATCAGATTTGTGTAAACCACAGAGCAATTTCAAGAGACGGGGAAAGTATAATCTGTCTGCCGAATCAGACTGTAGTAACGATCCGTGGCGGAGAGGAACCGGAGGTGGATGAGATTGCGCGGTAGAAAAGTAGCGATATTTGGCGTATTTACAGCATTGGCATTGATTTTTAGCTATGTGGAACTTTTGATTCCGATTAATTTCGGAATACCGGGAGCAAAACTTGGTCTGGCGAATCTTATGACAGTTCTTGTTCTGTACAAGATGGGGATAAAAGAGGCACTGACACTTTCCGTGACAAGGATTATTTTATCGGGCTTCATGTTCGGAAATCTGTTTGGTATTCTATATAGTTTATCAGGAGGACTTTTGAGTTTCCTTGTTATGGTTCTCCTTAAGAAATCAGACAGGTTCAGTGTTGCCGGAGTCAGTATTGGCGGAGGTACAGCACATAATATCGGGCAGCTTCTTGTTGCAATGGTTGTTGTACAGACATATCAGGTGGGGTATTATCTGCCGGTTTTGTTAGTGGCAGGAGAAGTGACCGGGCTGCTGATCGGACTTGTGGCAAAAGAAGTTTTAAAAAGGATCCAGGGAATTTCTCTGGTATAATTATTATGGAAGCGTTGCGGTTTTGGTGCAGCGGGAAAAGGATAGAGGAAAATGATATCATATATTAGAGGTGAACTGGCAGCAGTCCAGGAGCAGAAAGCGATTGTGGAAGCGGGTGGAATCGGATACGGAATTTATATGTCGCAGCAGACATTATCCATGCTTCCGGCAGTTGGGGAAGAAGTGAAAATTCATACATATCTCAACGTGCGTGAGGATGCAATGCAATTATATGGATTTCTAACAGGCGAAGATCTTCAGGTTTTCAGACTGTTGATCGGTGTCAGCGGGATCGGACCGAAAGCCGGTCTGAATATTCTTTCCTGCCTTTCTCCGGATGAACTTCGTTTTGCCGTGCTGGCCGGAGATGTCAAAACAATTTCATCAGCTCCTGGAATTGGGAAGAAGACTGCGGAAAAGCTGATTCTGGAGTTGAAAGATAAGATGAGCATTGAGGATGTTTTGGAACAGGCAGCACATGGCGGTGAACAGTCAAAAGAAATTGAGGCGACAGATACCGGAATGCAGGCAGAAGCGGTACAGGCACTGACAGCACTTGGTTATGGTAGCGCAGAGAGTTTACGTGCAGTGAAGAAGGTATCTGTTGATTGTGCGAGTGTAGAAGATCTTTTGAGAGAAGCGTTAAAGAATCTGCTCTGATTAGATATAAAAATTTGGTAACTGTTCAGAGCCAAGCAAAATTTCAAAAAAGGTATAAAATGCTTGCATTTTTTAGACTGTTTTTGAAATTTTATTTGGCGGATACGCCACACCTCCGAAATGCGTAGCATTTTGGAGGTTGGCTCTGAACAGTTACAAAATTTGAAGTAAAGAGTTATGAAATGAGAGGTCGGTTATGGCGAAGAGAATTATAACGACAGAGAATCTGGAAGAAGACAGTAAGATAGAGGGGCAGTTAAGACCGCAGCTTTTATCAGAATATATCGGACAGGAGAAAGCAAAGAAGACACTTAGTATTTACATAGAAGCAGCGAAAGCAAGGGGCGAAGCACTGGATCATGTGTTGTTTTACGGACCGCCGGGACTTGGTAAGACAACACTGGCGGGAATCATAGCGAATGAGATGGGTGTAAATATGAAGATTACCTCCGGACCGGCAATAGAGAAACCAGGTGAGATGGCTGCAATTCTGAATGGTCTTCAGGAACATGATGTGTTATTTGTGGATGAGATTCACAGACTTAACCGTCAGGTGGAAGAAGTGCTTTATCCGGCAATGGAAGATTATGCGATCGACATTATGATCGGAAAGGGACCGGGAGCAAGGTCTGTTCGTCTGAATCTTCCAAAGTTTACACTGGTTGGGGCAACAACAAGAGCAGGAATGCTTACAGCACCGCTCAGAGACCGTTTTGGTGTAGTACATCATTTGGAGTTATATAATGAAGAAGAGTTGAAGACGATCATTCTGCGTTCTGCACATGTTCTGGGTGTAGAGATTGAAGAAGAAGGTGCTATGGAACTTGCCAGAAGATCAAGGGGAACACCGCGACTTGCGAACCGTCTGCTGAAAAGAGTGCGTGACTTTGCACAGGTTAAATATGATGGTGTAATCACAAAAGAAGTAGCAAATTATGCATTGGATCTTCTTGACGTGGATAAATTCGGATTGGATCATATTGATCGTAACATTCTGATCACAATGATTGAGAAGTTCCAGGGAGGACCGGTAGGACTTGAGACACTTGCCGCATCGATTTCAGAAGATGCAGGCACATTAGAAGATGTTTACGAACCGTATTTGTTGAAAAATGGATTCATTCAGAGGACTCCAAGAGGTCGTGTTGTAACAGAATTAGCTTACCAACATCTTGGAATTCCGAGAGAAGTATAGAAATTCTGAAAAAATAGTTGGTTTTTGAGGATAAATAGTCTATAATAGAAGAATAGAAACTCGAGGAGGAAGCTATGAGTTCAGCAAAACATTTTACAGAAGTATTAATCGGAGGAAAAGTCTATACTCTCAGTGGCTTTGAAGGAGAAGAGTATCTGCAGAAAGTATCTTCCTATCTTAATCATAAAATCACAGAATGTACGAACAGTGAAGGATACAGAAAACAGAGTGCAGACACGAGGAATGTCCTTCTTGCGCTTAATATTGCAGATGATTATTTTAAAGCAAAGAAACAGGGAGATTCCCTGGAAAGCGATATCGAACTCAAGGATAAAGAGATGTATGATCTGAAGCATGAATTGATTTCAGCCCAGATCAAACTTGAGAATGCTGAGAAAGAGCTTGCAAAGATGAAAGAAGAGAATAATGACCTTCAGATGCAGATTGTTAAGCTCGAGACAGAGATGAAAAACCGAAGAAGGTAAATGAGAAAAGCTGTCACTTTGGCAGCCTTTTTCATTTACGCGAACAACGAGCCAAAGTCCGTACTTGCACAAGACCTTGGCGATTGTCGCGATAACTTGAGAAACTCGCGGAGCGTGTTTCTCATAGATTATGTGAATATAACAATAAAGAGAAGGATAATGACAGAAGAATGAGAAAAGACCGACAGGTGGAGATTCTGGCTCCGGCGGGATCCTTTGCATGTTTTCAGGCAGCAATGAATGCAGGTGCAGATGCCGTTTATGCGGCAGGAGCACGTTTTGGAGCAAGAGCATATGCAAACAATTTTACACAGGATGAGCTGATCGAAGCAATTGAGCGTGCTCATATTTATGGGAAGAAGTTTTATCTTACAGTAAATACATTATTAAAAGATCATGAGATTGCAGAACTGTATGATTATCTGGCACCATTATATGAGAAAGGTTTGGATGCGGTGATCGTTCAGGATACGGGTGTATTCCAATTTATCAGAAGCAATTTTCCGGATCTTGATATCCATGCGAGTACACAGATGACAATCACTGGTGCGGCAGGAGCGAAGTTTTTAGAGAGTCAGGGGGCGGCAAGAGTTGTCCCGGCAAGAGAGCTTTCGTTGGAAGAAGTTCGACAGATTCATGAAACAACGGACCTTGAAGTAGAGTGTTTTGTTCATGGAGCACTTTGCTATTGTTACTCCGGACAGTGTCTGATGAGTAGTGTGATCGGCGGCCGAAGTGGAAATCGTGGTCAATGTGCACAGCCATGCAGACTTCCTTATACAGTAGATGGTCAGAAGAAATATTTTCTTAGCCTGAAGGATATCTGTACGTTGGAATTAATTCCGGAACTGGTTGAAGCCGGGATTGACTCATTTAAGATAGAAGGACGCATGAAGAAACCGGAATATGTGGCAGCAGTAACAGCTATGTATCGGAAATATGTGGATTTATATTTGAAAAAAGGGAAAAGTGGTTATGCGGTGAAACCGGAAGACCGCGAAAACCTGATGGATCTTTATAATCGCGGTGATTCAGATACCGGATATTATAAGCAGCATAATGGAAGAGAAATGCTGGCACTGGATCGTCCGAATCATGCCGGAGTAGCAGCAGCCAGATGTCTGTCGCAAAATGGACGTGAGGTCACAGCTCAGGCTTTGACAGATCTGCATGCACATGATGTTCTTGAAATCGGTAGCGGGAAAGATAATTATACACTTGGCAAGAAGATCGCAAAGGGAGAAAAGTTACGTTTTCTTGTGCCGAAGGGGATGCGTTTCAAAGAAGGCTTTGTTTTTAGAAGAATCCGAAATGAAGAACTGATTGAGAGTCTGGATCAGAAATACAGGAAAGAAGACCGGCAGGAGGAGATTTATGGCTTTTTGAGCCTTCAGGTTGGATATCCGGCATCTTTTACGGTCTGCTGCAGGGAATTTTCTTATACAGCATATACAGAACATGCAGTTGAACGTGCACAGAAGCGCCCATTGGAGGAAGAGAGAATTCGCACACAGCTTGCGAAGACAGGCGGTACGCTATTTTTCCTGAAAGATCTGGAAATATCTATGGATCAGGATGCATTTCTTCCGATGCAGCAGCTGAATAGTTTAAGAAGAGCAGCACTGGATGGATTGAGAAGAGAGATCGCAACTGCTTTTTACAGGGAATGCAATCCTTCAACGACACAGGTAGAAACATTTAAAGAAGAGACAGGAAATGGAAATCTGAACAGATATTCTGTGTTTATTGAAACAGAGGAACAGTTAGAGGCCGTGTTCAGCTTTTTGAATCAGAAAGAGGAACTTTATGGACAGGGAACTCCAAGGATTGGCCGGATTGCATTAGATTTCCGGTTGTTTGGCACAGATTTTTCAGACACACATGTCAGAGACAGGATTGATTTTTGGAGAAAAAGCGGAGTTGAATTGTATCTGGTATTTCCACATATTTTCAGAGAGAATGCGCAGGAATGGTTTGGAAGACAATTTGAAAACTTTAATCAATTGCCAATTGACGGCGTTGTTATTCGAAATTTTGAAGCTTTCTTTTTCTTAAAAGAAAGAGGATTTGACAAAAAGATTATATTAGACCATAATCTATATATCTTTAATCAGTATGGCAAAGAATTTTGGAACCAGCAAAAAGTTGAGGATTTTACAGCTCCGTTGGAGCTTAACAGCAGAGAACTAAGAGAACTTGATATCAGAAACGGTGAACTTCTTGTTTACGGAAGAATTCCGGTTATGGTATCTGCACAGTGTATTGAGAGAACAACTTCAGGCTGTTCTAAGAAACCGGGAGTACGAGTGCTTCAAGACAGAAGAGACGAAAAATTCTTTGCGCGTAACTATTGTGATCTCTGTTATAATGTGATTTATACGGAAAATCCGATCAATCTAAGACAGGAATGGGACAGAGTGAATGAATTGTATCCAAAGATGCGCCGTATCCAGTTTACTCTGGAGGATAAAGAACAGACAGAAACAGTTCTGAATACATTTTTCTTAACAGATGAAAAAACTGTTGCCAGAGGAAAAGAAGATACAGGTTTTACAACAGGACATTTCAACAGAGGAATTATTTGAAGCAGGTGAAATATGGCTAATATTATTATTCAGGTATCCAAATACCTTATCATCATCTTGATGGCGGCATATACTTTTTCCTGTTTTTCAATCTTTACGAGAAGTTATGAAGATGAGGAAAACAAAGTATTGATCCGTCAGGATGTACTTCTATTTATGATACAGATCACTGCATTTATTGCAATGTATTTTGCAACGCAGGATCTGAGGATGATGTTCATATATGGTGCACTGGCAGTGATTGTGATGGCAGTCATCTTATTATACAATCTGATCTACCCGAATGTTTCGAGACTGGTTGTCAATAATATGTGTATGTTGATCACAGCGGGAATGATCATGATCACAAGGCTTTCCGCACAGAGTAAGTCTCCTTATGGAATTGCAATCCGTCAGCTGGTATTTGTTGTTGTTGGTATTGTTTTTGGTCTTATTGTTCCGGTTCTGATCCGGAAGATGACTTTCCTGGAGAACTGGACTTATATCTATGCAGCAGTTGGAGGAGCAGCACTTCTTATCGTTGCATTGTTTGCAGCAACACTTGGAGGAGCAAAGCTGAGTTTCAATATTGGACCTGTGAGTCTGCAGCCTTCTGAGTTTGTTAAGATTCTGTTTGTATTTTTCGTAGCAGCAAGCCTGAATAAATCGACAGAATTTAAGAATGTTGTTGTTACGACTGCGATAGCGGCAGCACATGTTCTGATTCTTGTATTGTCAACAGATCTGGGAGCTGCATTAATCTTCTTTATTGTGTATCTGATTATGCTATATGTTGCGACAAGGCAGCCGTTATATGCAATTGCAGGTGTGGCAGCAGGGTGTGGAGCTGCAGTGATTGGATATCATCTGTTTTCCCACATTAAGGTCAGAGTTGCGGCATGGCAGGATCCGTTTGCAGCTTATAGCGAAGGGGGATATCAGATCGCCCAGTCGTTGTTTGCAATTGGAAGTGGCGGCTGGTTTGGAACAGGATTATTCCGTGGTCAGCCGGATACGATTCCAGTGGCAGAGACGGATCTGATCTTCTCTGCAATGACAGAAGAAATGGGACTGATTTTTACACTGTGTCTGATCCTTGTATGCGTCAGCTGTTATGTGATGTTTTTGAATATTGCGATGGAATTGCGTAATTTCTTCTATAAATTAGTAGCACTTGGTCTGGGAACCTGCTATATTTTTCAGGTATTTCTGCAGATCGGAGGAGTGACAAAGTTCATTCCGTTAACCGGAGTAACACTTCCATTCGTCAGTTATGGTGGAAGTTCTCTGTTAAGTACGATGATCATGTTTGGGATTATTCAGGGGCTCTACATTGTCAGAGAAGATGAAGAAGCAGAAGAAGAGCATCAGATTGAGATGCAGCGCGCAAGACAGAGAAACCGCAGCAGGCAGAATGAAAGACGCCGCCAGAGCAGTTCGAATGCAAAATCAGGAAGATCCCGTCAGGATGGACGTGACAGACGAAGAGAATATGATGGAGATAACAGAGACAGAGCAAGACAAAGAGAAAGGGATTTAAGAAATGAATCGGGAAGAACGACCGGTAAGAAAACAACAAAAAGCAGACCGAGATTCGAGGATGTCCCGGAACAGCGGCCGCAAAGACAGCGGAGAACGCGTTCGGAACAAAGAGTTCGCTAGAGTCACTTACTTTTTCGTGATTCTCTTTATCGCGTTGATGGGATATCTTGTATATTTTATGGTCGTGCGGGCAAAACTTGTAGTGAACAGTCCATATAATCAAAGACAGGATGCTTATGCAGATACGATTATACGAGGAAGCATTGTTGATAAGAATGGAAATGTGCTTGCACAGACAGTCGTTGGGGATGATGGATCAGAGACGAGAGAGTATCCTTATGGAGAAGTGTTTGCTCATGCGATCGGATACAGTAATTCCAAGCTTGGAACTACGGGTCTGGAATCGGTAGAGAATTTTGAGCTTCTGACATCAAATGCATTCTTTCTTGAAAAACTGCAGAATGAATTCAGTGAAAAGAAGAATCGAGGAGATACAGTTGTAACAACATTGGATGCAAATCTGCAGCAGGCGGCTTATGATGCGCTTGGATCAAACAAAGGTGCGGCAATCGTAATGGAGGCGAGTACGGGAAAGATTCTCGCCATGGTTTCCAAACCGGCATATGATCCGAATAATATTTTAAGTGACTGGTCAGAATTGAATTCAGATGAAGAAAACAGTCCGCTGTTGAATCGTGTGACACAAGGATCTTATGCTCCAGGATCGACGTTTAAAGTGGTTACAACACTTGCTTTTATGCGTCAGAACAGTGATTATCCGAATTATACATATGATTGTAATGGAGAGATTTCACAGGGAGATATTACAATTCACTGCTTTAATGGAAATGCACATGGCTCAGAGGATCTGAGAAGTTCCTTTGCAAATTCCTGTAATTCATCTTTTGCCAATATTGGTCTTGGCCTGGATCTGACGCAATACCGTCAGACGGCGGAAGATTTATTGTTCAATAAATCTCTTCCGGGTGTACTGAATACAGCGAAGAGCTCTTTTGCACTGGATCAGAATTCCAGTGAGGGAGAAGTAATGATGACGGCAATGGGACAGGGAAAGACAACCGTAAGTCCATATCATATGGCACTGATTGCCGAGGCAGTGGCGAACGGTGGAACCATGATGCAGCCATATCTTGTGGAAAGTGTGACGAATTATACTGGCTCCCAGATACGAAAGAATGTTCCGAAAAGTTATAAGAAGGTCATGACATCGGATGAAGCTGCACAATTGAAAGAGTATATGACAGCTGTTGTAGAGGAAGGAACAGGATCTGTCTTAAAAGGAAGATCCTATACTGCTGCAGGAAAAACAGGAACAGCAGAGTACAGTATGTCAGATGGAGAAAAGACACATTCCTGGTTTATGGGATTTACAAATGTGGATAATCCAGATCTGGTAATCAGTGTGATCACAGAAGGTTCGGATGGAAGTTCCAGCGGAAAAGCAGTGGCAATCGCCGGGGATATTTTAGACGCCTATTACAACTAATGGGAGGAGAAAAGATGCAGACAAAATTTTTCTGTGATTTATATGTCAGCGAAGGCTGGGAAAAGAAAAAACTGAAATTAATAAAAAAATTGCAGAAAAATAAACTGCAGCCTTCTGTCTATGTAATTACGCTTTCACAGGGAAAGCAGAATCATTTAGAATATTATTCGTCGCTTCTTTTAAAGCAACATATATTTGACAATGCATCTTTATTTATTGTCGGAATTGCGAATGGGTATGATGGCGCATTGAGTCTGATCGAAAGGATTGCGGAAGAAGCATATGAGAAGACGGGAGAGGTAAACTTGAGAAAGTTCCTTTTGGATCGTCAGGAAGAGTTTGAGAAAAAGGAGATTCGAAGCGTATGATACATATCCTGTTTCTTATACTGAAAATAATTGGATGGATTCTTCTTTTTTTGCTCGTAATTTTACTCTTACTGATTTTAATAATCTTGTTTTATCCGGTGAAATACAGATTTTCTGCAAAAGGGGAGAATACACTTGATACCCTTGTGGCATATGGAAAGGTCAGTTGGCTGTTTCATCTGATTTCCGGATCAGCGTCTTATGAACATGGAGAATTAAAATGGAAGCTTCGTCTTGCCTGGAAGAAATTTGACAGTTCGGAAGAGGAACAAAAGGAAACGTCAGAGAAGCTGGTGGTTCCTGAGCCGTTGGAAAAAGAATCTTTGGAAGGTAAGAAGACGGAAGTAAAGAATAATCCACCGGAAAAAGATGTGAAAATTGAGAAAGCATCAGAAAAAGAGCCAGAGATAAAAAAAGAGTCAGAGACAGAAAAGACGAAAGTTCAAGAGGAGCGCAGGCCCGAAAACGTACAGACGGAATCTAAATTGAAAAAAATCAAATATACATTTCAGAAACTCTGTGGTACTATAAAAAAAGCAGGAGAGAAAAAAGAATTTCTAACCGCTTTTTTAACTTATGAGAAACATCAACGGGCATTCGAGGCAGTGAAGAAAGAATTATGCCATCTGTTACATGTTCTGAAGCCTAAAAAGCTTCAGGCGAATGTTACATTTGGATTCAGTGATCCTTCCTGGACAGGATATATGTTAGCTTTTCTGGGGAGTATTTACGGACTGATTGGTGAGTATGTTCAGATTCAGCCGGATTTTGAAGAACGAAAGCTGAAGGGAAATGCATCTGCAGAAGGGAAGATCCGGGTTATTTACTTTGCTGTTCCTGCATGGAAGCTGTTTTGGAATAAAGATGTGAAGATTACCTACAAACACATTAGAAAATATATAAAATGAGAGGAGTCAGGATTATGGCAGACGGAAACAAATTTAAAGAAACAGTAGAATCACTCTTTCAGGGAATGGACAGCGTTGTTTCATCAAAGACAGTTGTCGGAGATGCGATCCATATCAATGGAACAATCATTCTTCCATTGGTAGATGTCTCTTTTGGTATTGGAGCAGGTTCTTTTAACGCTGAAAAGAAAGAAAGAGCGGGCGGTGGAATCGGTGGAAAGATCACACCGAGTGCTGTGATCGTTATTCAGGATGGAAAGACGAAACTTGTGAATATCAAGAATCAGGATACAATTACAAAACTTTTGGATATGGTACCTGATGTGGTAGACCGTTTTACATCAAAAGATGAAAAATTAACAGAAGAAGATGTAGCAGATATTCTGGATGCAGAATAAAATAGTTACTAGAATATAGAAAATATTGGGAGCAGTATTGTGAAGAAAGTTTTTGGATTTGCATTGTTTTGGTTTGCAGCAGGAATGATCGTCATGATGCTGCTTTCTGATGTCTTATGGGGAACTGTGATCGCAATTACCGGTATTGTACTGGCATATTGTTTGTTCTGCAGATAAAAAAAGAACTTTATCCGAATAAACAGATAAAGTTCTTTATACCGTGTCATATTGAATCATCAAACGAGAATTAAGCACGCTCAACGAGTCCTGATCTCAGGCAAGAAGTACAAACGTACATTTTCTGAGAACCGCCCTCTGTCTTAACTCTTACAGACTTCACATTTGATTTCCACATTTTTGGTGATCTTCTATGAGAGTGGCTTACATTGTTTCCAAAATGAGCACCCTTTTCACAAATAGCACATTTAGCCATGACTGCACCTCCTAACAATCTAAACTGGTCTTTTAGACTCATAACAATGATATTCTATCAGAAACTTTCGAGTAATGCAAGTGTTATTTTAAAAAAATCAAAACTGTATTGTAAAAAACAAAAAGTAATAGTATAATAGTCATGTTATATATGGAAAGAACCTATAGAATTGGAGGGAATATATGATGAAGGGAAGTATGAGTACAGATCTTGGAATCATTACAATCAATCCTGAAGTCATTGCAAAATATGCAGGCTCAATGGCAATTGAGTGCTTTGGCATAGTAGGAATGGCAGCAGTTAATATGAAAGATGGCCTTGTGCATCTTTTGAAAAGAGAAAGCCTGACAAGGGGAATTCATGTTGAGATCACAGAAGATAATGTAATTACGCTTGATTTTCATGTGATCGTTTCCTATGGAGTGAATATTCTTTCAGTTTCTGACAACCTTATGAATAATGTAAAATATAAGGTAGAAGAATTTACTGGTATGAAAGTAGATAAGATCAACATCTTCGTTGAAGGTGTCAGAGTGATAGATTAAGGAGGAACAATTGTGGCTGTTAAAACGATAAACACCGAATTGCTTCAGAAGATGTTTCTTGCGGGAGCAGCGAATCTTGAGGCAAAGAAGGAGTTCATTAATGAATTGAACGTATTTCCGGTGCCGGATGGTGATACAGGAACAAATATGACACTGACGATCCTGTCAGCGGCAAAAGAAGTAAAGGCGCTGGAGAATCCTGATATGGTGGCGATTGCAAAAGCAATTTCTTCAGGCTCTCTTCGTGGAGCAAGAGGTAACTCCGGAGTTATCTTGTCCCAGCTTCTTCGTGGCTTTACAAAGGAGATCAGGGAACATAAAGAGATTGACACAATTACACTTGCGAAGGCATGTGAACGTGCAACTGCAACTGCTTATAAGGCTGTTATGAAGCCGAAGGAAGGAACAATTCTTACTGTAGCAAAGGGAGCATCCCAGAAAGCGGCAGAGCTTGCAGAGACAACAGAAGATCTGGATACATTTATTTCAGAAGTAATCAACTATGCGCAGGAAGTTCTTGAAAAGACACCGGAGATGCTTCCGGTATTAAAAGAGGCGGGCGTAGTAGATTCCGGTGGACAGGGACTTCTGGAAGTGATGCGTGGTGCATACGATGCATTCCAGGGAAAAGAGATTGATTATTCTGCAATCGAGGCAAGTGCTGGCACAAAGATGGTGAAGCCTTCTGAACAGGCGGAAACAGAGATTAAGTTCGGATATTGTACAGAGTTTATCATCATGCTGGAAAAAGAATTCACAGCGAAAGATGAGACAGAGTTCAAAGCATATCTGGAGTCTATCGGAGATCTATCGTATGTGTAGCGGATGATGATATTGTTAAGATCCACGTACACACGAATGATCCGGGACTTGCAATCCAGAGAGCGCTGACATACGGACAGCTCTCACGTATGAAGATTGATAATATGAGAGAAGAGCATCAGGAGAGATTGATCAAAGATGCGGAGAAGCTGGCTGCACAGCAGGCTGAAGCAAAAAAGGCGGAGCCGCGCAAAGAAGTCGGATTTATTGCAGTTTCTATCGGAGAAGGAATGAATGAGATTTTCCGTGAGCTTGGTGCTGACTACATTATTGAAGGCGGTCAGACAATGAATCCAAGTACAGAAGACATGCTCAATGCAATCGATCAGGTGAACGCAGAACATATCTTTATCCTTCCGAACAACAAGAACATTATTCTTGCTGCCAATCAGGCGCAGACACTGACAGAAGATAAGGATATTATTGTTGTGCCTTCCAAGACAGTTCCGCAGGGAATTACTGCGATCATTAACTATATGCCGGATGCAGACGCACAGACAAATCTGGAAGCAATGATCGAAGGAATTGGAAATGTGAAGACAGGACAGGTTACTTATGCAGTCCGTGATACACACATTGATGACAAAGAGATCCATGAGGGAGATATCATGGGAATCGGAGACAGTGGAATTCTTGCTGTTGGACAGTCTGTGGAAGAGACAACAAAAGAGATGCTTGCACAGCTGGTGGATGAAGACACAGAGCTGATCAGCCTGTATTATGGTCAGGATGTACAGGAGGAGAGTGCAGAGAACTTTGCACAGGAGATTGAAGATTTATATCCGGATGTAGATGTTGATGTACATTCCGGTGGACAGCCAATCTACTATTATGTACTTTCTGTTGAATAAGGAGAACTGTCAGTAAAGAGACAGAACAGCAGTACTGTATTAAAATCAGGAACAGACCGGGACATTTGGGAAAAGTGTTCCGGTTATTTTGTTTAGGAGACAGACATAAATGAGTAAAAAAGCAGGAGTTGGAACAATCAAAGGTGTAGGCGAAAAAACGGAGAAACTCTTCGAAAAAATCGGAGTTTACACAGTGGATGACCTGATTCATTATTATCCGAGAGGGTATGAGATTTTTGGAGAGCCGCTTCCGATCGGTGAAGTGGAGGAAGGAAAAGTCTGCACGATCTGCGGCAGTGTTTTTGGGCGTGTGCAGGTTTCACCGGGAAAAGGAAGACAGATCACGACTGCATATTTAAAGGATCTGACAGGAACAATAAAGGTGATCTGGTTTCGAATGCCGTTTTTAAGAAATACACTTGGGCGAAAAGGAGCAGTTGTTCTCCGCGGCAGGGTTGTGAAGAAAAGAGATTCCCTTGTGATGGAACATCCGGAGATTTACGATCCGGCAGTCCGTTATCAGGAGAAGATCAACACCATGCAGCCTGTTTATGGATTGACAGCAGGTCTGACAAACAATGCAGTAATCAAAGCACTACGTCAGGCATTAGAACAGGTGCGGGAACAGGATGACTTTCTTCCGGATGAATTTACGAAGAAATATCATTTCCGGCCTTATGAACAATCTGTGCGGGAGATGCATTTCCCGGAGAATAAAGAAGCATTTCTTGCGGCAAGACAACGATTTGTTTTTGAGGAATTTCTTGTTTTTATTCTTTCTCTGCGCCAGATTAAAAATACACAGGACAGGATGAAGAACGGATTCCATTTTGAAGATCAGCCTCAAATCAACGAATTCCTGAGACAACTGCCGTATGAACTGACGGCTGCGCAGCTGCGGGTATGGGATGATATGCAGAAAGACATGAAAAGTCAATATGTCATGTCCAGACTTGTTCAGGGAGATGTTGGATCAGGTAAAACAATCGTAGCAGTTCTTGGATTACTGTTTGCAGGATTGAACGGCTATCAGGGAGCGTTAATGGCACCGACAGAGGTACTTGCAAGACAACATTT
The DNA here is from genome assembly GCF_003462585.1 of Ruminococcus sp. OM04-4AA. Lineage (NCBI taxonomy): Bacteria > Bacillati > Bacillota > Clostridia > Eubacteriales > Oscillospiraceae > Ruminococcus > Ruminococcus sp. OM04-4AA. The sequence goes on from NZ_QTZH01000003.1 coordinate 52,089, forward strand.
TGAAAATATCAAAGACATGTTGGAACAGTATCAGATCCCACTGCGGGCAGAACTTTTGACCGGATCTATGAAAGCAAAAGAAAAGAGAGAAGCTTATGCCCGGATTGAGAGTGGGGAATCATCAATTATTATAGGAACACACGCATTGATCCAGGAGAAAGCAATCTATCACAATCTGGCACTTGTGGTGACGGATGAACAGCATCGTTTTGGCGTAAAACAAAGAGAAATGCTTGCAGGTAAAGGAAACCTGCCACACATTCTCGTAATGAGTGCGACACCGATCCCGAGAACACTTGGAATTATTCTTTATGGTGATCTGGATATTTCTGTGATCGATGAGCTCCCGAAGAACCGTCTTCCGATCAAAAACTGTGTTGTGGATACAGGATATCGTCCGAAGGCCTATGAATCATAAGAAAACAGGTGGCACAAGGACGTCAGTGCTATGTGATCTGTCCAATGGTTGAAGAAAGTGAAGCAATGGAAGCGGAAAATGTTATCGATTATTGCGAGATGCTTTCAGAAACATTAGGGGATTCAATCAATGTCAGCTTTCTGCATGGAAAGATGAAGGAAAAAGAGAAAGATGAAGTGATGAATGCATTTGGAAGAAATGAAATCCAGGTGCTTGTTTCAACAACAGTTGTTGAAGTGGGAATTGATGTGCCGAATGCGACAGTGATCATGATCGAAAATGCAGAACGTTTCGGGCTGGCACAGCTTCATCAGTTGAGAGGAAGGGTTGGTCGTGGAAAGTATCAGTCCTATTGCATTTTCATGACAGCATCGAAATCAAAAGAAACGAAGGAACGGTTAGATATCCTGAATCATTCAAATGATGGTTTCTTTATTGCAAGTGAAGATCTCCGACTGCGTGGCCCGGGGGATCTTTTTGGAATCCGGCAGAGTGGCGTGCTTGATTTTAAAGTTGCCGATGTATTTCAAGATGCAAAGTTGCTTCAAAACGCAAGTGAAGAGGCAGACAGACTTCTTCTGGACGATCCGGAACTGGAATTCCCTGAGCATCGCAAATTGAAAGAACATTTACGGATAAAACTGGATGAGATCATGCTGGAAACAACATTGTGATGTTTGCGGATTACAGCAATTGTACAGCAATGGAGCAATTCGGCTGCATCAGTGATTGCCAGAAGTTACCAGTTTAAAATTAATTTTCCTCCACATACTAACAGCGTAACAAAGCTAAATAGTAAAGTTACAAAATGCAAAAGGAGGAAAAAGATCATGGCAAGTCGTTCATCTAACAAAACAGCAGTACCTGAGGCGAAAGGAGCTATGAACAAGTTCAAGTACGAAGTAGCATCCGAGTTGGGAGTTCCGTTAACAGACGGCTACAATGGAGACCTCACATCAAAACAGAATGGTTCTGTCGGCGGTTATATGGTTAAAAAGATGATTGAACAGCAGGAGAAGCAGATGGCAGAAAAGTAACAGGCGAAGAAAAATCGTCTGCAGAAGCGGTTTGCATCAGACAGAAAAGCGGTTCAAAAACTGTCATGTACAGTAAAAAGAACACAAGAAATGAAAAAGAGAAAAGCACTCGGCATTGACCCGGGTGCTTTTTTCTGCTAAAATTCACCATAGTTAATGACAGGAGGTGTCGATATTTGAGAGTAATTGCAGGAAGCGCAAGAAGCCTAAAACTGAAGACTCTTGAGGGGATAGAGACAAGACCGACAACGGACCGGATCAAAGAGACTTTGTTTAATATGATAAGTCCGCAGATGTATGACTGTATTTTCCTTGATTTGTTTGCAGGAAGTGGCGGAATCGGAATAGAGGCTCTCAGCAGGGGAGCAAAAGAAGCAGTATTTGTAGAGAAAAATCCTAAGGCGATGGAATGTGTCAAGGAGAATTTGAAATTCACACGTCTGGAGAAGAAGGGACTTACACTGACAAAGGATGTGATGAACGCATTATATCAGTTGGAAGGTGAAAAGGTTTTTGACTTTGTATTCATGGATCCACCGTATAATATGGGATTTGAGAAAAGAGTTCTGGAATACCTTGCAGGATCGGATCTGATCTATGAAGATACGGTGATCATCGTAGAAGCTTCGTTAGATACAGATTTTGGATATCTTCCAGAATTGGGATATTCTTTGATCAAAGAGAAGAGATATAAGACAAACAAGCATGTATTTATTGAGAAAGCCGGAAAGGAAGAAGTATGTTAAAAGCAATTTATCCGGGAAGTTTTGACCCCGTTACCCGTGGACATTATGATATCATTTGCAGATCTTGTAAAATCGTAGACAAATTAATTGTCGGAGTACTGAATAATAAAGCAAAAATGCCGTTGTTTTCTGTAGAAGAACGTGTTAAAATGTTAAAGGAAGTGACGAAAGATCTGCCGAATGTTGAGATTATACCATTTGATGGATTGCTGGTAGACTTTGCGGAACAGATAGGTGCAGATGTGGTTATCAGGGATTACGTGCGATTACCGATTTTGAATATGAGCTGCAGATGTCGCAGACGAATCAGAGGATGAAGCCTGATATAGAGACCATGTTTCTGACAACAAGTATAGAATATTCTTACTTAAGTTCGACTACAGTGCGGGAGATTGCTGCTTTTGGGGGAGACGTATCACAGTTTGTGCCGGAAGCCGTCGAGATCGCACTCAGAGAAAAGATGAAAGAAAAAAGGAGAGTGTAACAATGAGCAGCCGTATTGAACAGATCATTGAAGAAATTGAAGAATATATAGACAGAGATTGTAAGTTTCAGCCGTTGTCTACAACAAAGATTATTGTAAATAAGGAACATCTGGATGAATTACTTCGCGAACTTCGTATGAAGACACCGGATGAGATCAAACGTTATCAGAAGATTATTGCGAACAGAGATGCGATTCTTGCTGATGCAAAGGCAAAAGCAGATGCAATGATCGAGGAAGCACAGGTTCAGACAACAGAGCTTGTTAGTGAGCATGAGATCATGCAGCAGGCATATGCTCAGGCAAATGAGATCGTAACTCAGGCAACAGCACAGGCACAGGAGATTCTTGATAACGCAACAATGGATGCAAATACAATCCGCGTTGGTGCGATCCAGTATACAGATGATCTTCTTGCAAATGCAGAAAGCATTATCGGACATACTTTGGACAGTTATACAACAAAGTATGACGGATTGATCAATTCTTTACAGGAGTGCTACGATACAGTCCGCTCTAACCGTTCAGAACTTGAAGTTCCATCTGATGACGGATATTATGATGAGAATGGACAGGGAGACCTGAGGTAGTCATTACATTGTATTATAAAAATTTCAGATAGAGAAATGTCAAAAGACTGACTGCCAGTGCGGCGGTCAGTTTTTGTATTATATAAGAAGAAAGTTTAAGTCCTGTACCGGCAATCATGGATTGTGTCTGGGCAACGGAACACCATCCACCAAAAGAGGTAAGTGCGAGAAGCAACGGATAAAGAACCTGGGGGTTGGAAAGACTTTGAGACAGGAGAAGAATTCCGTTTGTCATCTCAAGAGAAGATTTCAGGAGAAGAAAACCAGGTGAACGAATCGGCAGAAGTTCCAATAATGCAAGAAGTACAGAAAAGATCATCAGGTAACCTCCGACTTTTACAAGCGTTTCTGAACTGTTCAGAATACAGGATTCTAACATAGAAAAATTCGTTTTGTGCGTCAGTGGTTTTGAAAAAATGGAATTCTCCTGTGTGAAAACTTCGGACATTTCCGGAAAAATCCAATCTTTATTTTTGATGAAATGTCTTAGAATCCGTTGAAGAAAGCTTAAGAGGATCATAGTTCCGAAAAGAAGCAGTAAAGCGGGAATGCAGAAAGCTTTCTGATGAATTGTATTTAAAACAAGAAAAGTAATAATAAAAGATGGACTTGCATTATTACAGAAGGACAGCAGGTAAGAAGCTTCTTCAAGAGAAATTTTTCCTTGAAGAAGAAGGTCGGCAATGATTTTTGCGCCCATTGGATAACCGCATAAAAAGCCGGACAGAACGGCGAAACTTCCATAGAAAGAAGTTCCAAAGAGCAGATGGAAAGGACGGAAAAGCAGACGGGAGACAACAGCAGCACCATCTGTTTTCAACAAAAGTCCTGTGACAATAAGATAAGGAAAAAGGGTCGGTATCAGAATCTGATACCAGAGAAGCAGGCCATCACAAGCTCCCTGGAATACAGTTTCAGGAAAGAGTAGCATCGTAAAAAACAATGAAAGCAGTACGAGAGCCAGAAGCATAGGAAACCTCCTTTTACAAAAATATTCTATGAAAAGAAAAAAGAAACTATACCGGAGCTATGGAAATATGATATAGTTAAATGTAAAGTATTTTGATCTTGATATTGCAAAGGAGCAAACAATAAATATGAATTTACCAAAAGTATTTGAAGAGAAAATGAAGGATCTTCTTGGTTCTGAATATGAAGCGTATACGGCATGTTATGATGAACCGCGTCACTATGGTCTGCGCGTGAACACAGCGAAGATTTCTGTGGAAGATTTCCTGAAGATCGCACCTTGGCCGTTAGAGCCGGTTCCGTGGATCCATAATGGATTCTATTATGACGGAGATAATATCCAGCCGTCGAAACATCCATATTATTTCGCAGGACTTTATTATCTGCAGGAGCCAAGTGCCATGACACCGGCAGATCGTCTTCCGGTAGAGCAGGGAGACCGTGTGCTTGATGTCTGTGCAGCACCTGGAGGCAAGGCCACAGAACTTGGGGCAAAGCTTGGAGGAACCGGTGTACTGGCTGCGAATGATCTGAGCAGTTCCAGAGCGAAGGGGCTTTTGAAGAATCTTGAATTATTTGGAATCGGAAACGTGCTCATCTTAAGTGAAGAGCCTGGAAAGCTTGTTTCTTATTTCCCAGAGTATTTTGATAAGATTTTGATCGACGCACCTTGTTCCGGGGAAGGCATGTTCCGTAAAGAGAAAAAGATGGTGAAAGCATGGGAAGAACATGGACCGGAGTTTTTTTCAAAGATCCAGAGAAGCATTGTGACACAGGCAGCCCAGATGCTGCGCCCGGGTGGAATGCTGCTTTATTCCACCTGTACATTTTCACCGGAAGAGAATGAACAGACGATTGAATATCTGCTTCAGGAATACCCGGAATTTAAGATCTGTGAGATGGAAGGTTACGAAGGATTTGCAGATGGAATGCCGCAGGTGACAGAAAGCAAGAATCCGGAACTTGAAAAGACGGTTCGTATTTTCCCTCATCGTATGAAGGGAGAAGGACATTTCCTCGCACTTCTTCAAAAGGGTGAAAAACAGGAAGAAGGAAAGAGACTTCCGGAGAGTGGGAAGAACAAGAAGCTTCCGGAAGAATTGGAAGAATTTCTTGGTCATATTGATCGAAAATTCGATTCCTCTCGCATGGATCTGCGTGGAGAGAAAGTATATTATATGCCGGAAGGACTTCCGACACTTCGTGGAATCCGTTTCTTAAGAACAGGCCTACTGATGGGTGAACTGAAGAAGAATCGTTTTGAGCCGAGTCAGGCACTGGCGATGAATCTGAAAAAGGAAGAATATGATCAGGTGATCGATCTTCCATTAGAAGACGAACGCGTTATGAAATATCTGAGAGGCGAGACTTTGGATGTGGAGGATCTTGTGAAGCCGAAAGACAAGGGATGGTATCTGATCTGTGTGGATGGATATCCGCTTGGTTTTGGAAAGCTTGTGAATCAGATGCTTAAGAATAAGTACCTTCCGGGATGGCGGTGGAACTCATGAAACTGAGATTGGATAAATATCTGGCAGACATGGGAATCGGAACACGTACAGAAGTGAAGAAAGCAATCACAAAAGGACAGGTTCGAGTTAATGAAGAGACGGTAAAACGTCCGGAAATCAAGATTGACACAGAAAAAGATCATGTGTTTTACCAAGGACAGATGGTTGCTTATGCAGAATATGAATACTACATGTTAAATAAGCCGGCCGGGGTGGTTTCTGCAACGGAAGATAAAAACGACAGTACTGTATTAGATTTGATTGATGAAAAGCAGAGAAAGGATCTCTTTCCTGTCGGAAGATTAGATAAAGACACAGAGGGACTTTTGCTGATCACAAATGATGGCGAACTTGCACATCAGCTTTTGTCACCGAAGAAGCATGTAGATAAAGTCTATTTCGCCAGAATCGATGGAAAAGTTACGGAAGAAGATGTGAGAAGATTTGCAGAAGGACTTGAAATCGGGGAAGAGAAACTGACACTTCCGGCTCATCTGGAAATTCTGAAAAGTGAAGAGATTTCCGAAATCCGACTGACGATCAGAGAGGGAAAGTTTCATCAGGTGAAACGAATGTTCCATGTAGTCGGAAAAGAGGTTATTTATCTGAAACGCCTGCAGATGGGAAGCCTTGTACTTGATCCGTGGCTTGCATTAGGAGAATATCGAGAATTAACAGGACAGGAACTGGAAGCATTGCGTGACTGTTCATTATTACGTTAAACAGGGAGAAAGCATGAAAGAAAATTTTTTACCAATTACCAGAGAAGAGATGAAAGAGAGAGGATGGGATCAGGTAGATTTTGTCTATGTATCAGGAGATGCCTATGTCGATCATCCATCTTTTGGTCACGCAATCATTACACGTCTTCTGGAATCCAGAGGATATCGTGTTGGGATTATTGCACAGCCGGACTGGCGTAAGCCGGAGAGCGTGCAGGTGTTCGGAGAACCAAGACTTGGATTTCTTGTCTCTGCAGGAAATATGGATTCTATGGTAAATCATTATTCTGTATCCAAAAAGAGAAGAAAGACAGACGCCTATACACCGGGCGGCGAGATGGGAAAACGACCGGACTATGCCTGCGTAGTATATGGAAATCTGATTCGTCAGACTTATAAAAAGACACCGATCATTTTGGGCGGTATCGAAGCAAGTCTTCGAAGAATGGCACACTATGATTACTGGTCAGACAAGCTGAAACGTTCTGTACTGCTCGATTCGGGTGCAGATGTGATTTCTTATGGAATGGGCGAACATTCAATCGTAGAGCTTGCAGAAGCACTGGATGCCGGGATACCGGTTGAGGATATCACGTATATAGCCGGTACGGTTGTAAAAACGAAATCATTAGACAGTATTTATGATGCGGAAATCCTTCCGTCCTTTGAAGACCTCAAAGCGGACAAGATGAATTATGCCCGCAGCTTTTACACACAGTATCTGAATACGGATGCATTTAACGGAAAACGTCTTGTAGAACCGTATTCTGAACATCTGTATGTAGTACAGAATCCGCCGGCAACACCACTGACACAGATGGAGATGGATGATGTTTACTCCCTTCCTTATCAGAGGACTTACCATCGTCTTACGAGGCAAAAGGCGGAGTTCCTGCAATCAAGGAGATTAAATTCAGTCTGATCAGCAACAGAGGATGTTTTGGAGGATGCAGTTTTTGTGCATTGACGTTCCATCAGGGAAGAATTGTCCAGGTAAGAAGTCATGAATCTCTGATTGAAGAAGCAAAAGAAATTACAAAAGATAAGGACTTTAAAGGATATATTCATGATGTTGGCGGTCCGACAGCAAATTTCCGGCATCCATCCTGCAAAAAGCAGATGGAGCATGGCGTTTGTAAAACGCGTCAGTGTCTGTTCCCGTCCCCGTGTAAGAATCTGGACGCAGATCACAGAGATTATGTCAGTCTGTTGAGAAAGTTGAGAGATATTCCAAAAGTTAAGAAGGTGTTTATCCGTTCAGGATCCGCTTTGATTATCTGCTCGCAGATAAGAAGCAGGAGTTTTTAAGAGAGTTGTGTGAATATCATGTCAGTGGACAGTTGAAGGTAGCACCGGAGCATGTGGCAGGGCCTGTCCTGTCTCTGATGGGAAAACCGGAGCACAAAGTCTATGAAGAGTTTACAAGACAGTTTTATAAGATGAATGAGAGAATCGGGAAAGAACAGTATCTGGTTCCGTATCTGATGTCCTCCCACCCTGGTTCTACTCTGAAGGAAGCAGTAGAACTTGCAGAGTACTGTCGTGATCTTGGCTATATGCCGGAGCAGGTGCAGGATTTCTATCCGACACCATCAACTCTTTCCACCTGTATGTATTATACCGGGGTAGATCCGAGAACGATGCAGAAGGTTTATGTTCCGAAGAGTCCGCATGAGAAGGCAATGCAGAGAGCGTTGATCCAATATCGTAATCCGGAGCTGTATGATTTGGTGATTGAAGCACTTCATAAAGCAGGAAGATCTGATCTGATCGGATTCGGACCGAAATGTCTTGTGAGACCGAGACAGATGCGTGGTTCAGGAAATGATAAAAAAGCCGGCAGAAAGGAACCGAAAAAAGGATCAAAAGGTTCGAATGGTCAGAAAAGACAAAACAATTCTGAACACAGAGGAAGAGTTGAAGGGAAAAATAAGAAGAAATCTATCAGAAATGTTCATTCTAAGAAGAATAGAAAATAGGTACATTTAAGTATCTGACAGACAGGATTCAAGAAAGGAAGCAGGATGAAAATTGCAATCGTAACCGGAGCATCTTCGGGAATGGGAAGAGAATTTGTACGTCAGCTTGGATATTTTTATAAAAATCTGGATGAGATCTGGGTGATCGCCAGGCGCAAAGAGCGTCTGGAAGCGCTTGCGAAAGAAAGCAGAGTTCCTCTTCGGATTTTTGCGGGTGACCTTCAGAAGAAAAAGGTATATAAGGAATTGAGAGATGCACTTGAGAAAGAACAGCCGGATTTACGAATGCTTGTGAATTCAGCAGGATTTGGCAAGTCAGGAAGTGTAGAAGAGATTTTGTCTGAAAAATTCCGGATCCAGACAGATATGGTGGATGTAAACTGCCGGTCTCTTACAAGAATGACATTGCTGTGTCTGCCATTTCTGCGTGCTGGCAGCAGGATCGTCAATCTTGCGTCCGCATCTGCATTTTGCCCACAACCGTATTTCTCAGTATATGCGGCAACGAAGTCTTATGTCTTAAGCTTCTCCAGATCATTGGGAGAAGAACTGAGAAAAAAAGGAATTGTCGTCACAGCAGTCTGCCCGGGTCCGGTTGATACAGAGTTTTTCAAGTTTTCCGGGAAACCGCAGAATATCTTGAAGAAACTGACAATGGCGAAGGCAGACAGAGTGGTTCATCAGGCGTTGAAGGACTGCAGATCCGGGAAGTCAGTCTCCGTTTATGGAATCCCAATGAAATTAACTTACTTTGGAACAAAACTGCTGCCGCATGGATTTCTCGTGCGTATGCAGCAAATATGAATTTAGAATAGGATGAAAAATGAAGAAAATACAAAAAGGAAAACCAGGTTATTTGAATTATAAAAGAAAAGTGGAGATTTTAAGAACGGTTATTTATTTTGTAATCGTTCTGGCAATTTTTGCTCTTGGTTACTGGCAGACACATACGAGGCTAAATCTTCTGACAGTTGTTGCTATCCTTGGATGTCTTCCGGCATCAAAGGCACTTGTAGGTGTGATCGCACGTTATCCATATCAATCAATTGAACTGTCACAGGCGAAGGAAATCGCAGGAAAATCAAAACATTTAACAGTTTGTTATGATCTTATAATTACAAGCAAAGAGCATATCATGCCAACAGACTGTATCGTAATTTCGGGACACAACATTTACGGATACACACATTATGAGAAAGTAAATACAGATGAACTTGGAAAGCATATCAAGACAATCCTTGCGCAGAATCAGTACACAGGTTTTACTGTTAAGATCTTAAATCAGTATACACCGTTTCTGGCCCGCGTGGAGGGACTTGAAAATATTGCTGTAGTAGAGCAGGAAGATACGAAAGCAAGAGAACAGGAAATCCGTAATCTTATTCTGAATATATCAATGTAAAGAGGAAAAGACGATGAGAGAGATCAGCATCCAGAAAAATGAGGCAGGACAGCGCATGGATAAATTCCTTGCAAAGTATCTCAATAAAGCGCCAAAAAGTTTTTTCTATAAGATGATGAGAAAAAAGAATATTACCCTGAATGGAAAAAAAGCAGTTGGAAATGAACAGCTGAAACAGGGGGATGTGATTAAGTTATTTCTTGCGGAAGAGACGATTGAGAACTTTATCGATCATTCACAGTTTTCGAAGAAAAAAGCGTCCTCTGCAAGAAAACAGACAGCGGGAAAGAAGGTACAGTTAGATATCTTATATGAAGATGAGGCTGCTGTATTTATCAATAAACCGGTCGGAATGCTCTCCCAGAAGGCATCCCCGACGGATACTTCTCTTGTGGAGTATTTTATTGATTATCTGTTGGAAAATGGGAAAATCACGGAAGAAGAACTGCATACATTTCATCCATCTGTCTGTAACCGTTTAGACAGAAATACAAGCGGAATTGTGGCAGCAGGAAAAACACTGCAGGCATTACAGGGATTAAGCGAGATGTTCCGTGACCGTACACTTAAGAAATATTATCTTTGTCTGGTAAAAGGGCAGGTAAAAGAGAATCAGAGGATTCATGGTTATCTCGTCAAGAATGAAAAGACAAATAAAGTTACGGTGAGTCAGAAAAAGCCGGCTGAACAGACAAAAGATGGGAAAGAAGCATCAGCGATCGATACCGAATACAAAGTACTTGCACGAAATAGAGAAACAACACTTCTTGAAGTGCATCTGATCACCGGTAAGACACACCAGATCCGTGCACATCTGGCATCCATTGGGCATCCGATCGCAGGGGATTACAAATACGGGAACCGGCCATTTAACGATGCTTTGAAAAAGGAATACGGACTTCGTTCCCAGCTTCTGCATGCTTACCGTCTGGAATTCCCGGAGAACTGCGAGGGAGATATCAAACAGCTTTCAGGAAAGATCATCAAAGCACCTGTCCCGGCCTTATTTGAACAAATCTGTAAAGCGCAGGGAGTGATGTGAGATGGCAACATGGAACTCGAGAGGACTTAGAGGTTCGACACTGGAGGAATTTATCAATCATTCGAATGAAAGATACAGTGAGATGGGACTTGCACTGATGCAGAAAATCCCGACACCGATCACTCCGGTACGTATGGATAAAGACCACAGACAGATCACACTTGCGTATTTCGACAGAGCAAGTACGGTAGACTATATCGGAGCAGTGCAGGGAATTCCGGTCTGTTTTGATGCGAAAGAGTGTAATGTAGATACCTTCCCACTTCAGAATGTACATGAGCATCAGATGGACTTTATGGAAAAGTTTGAACGGCAGGGCGGGATTGCTTTTTTTCTGATCTATTATACAGCAAGAAATGAGCTTTATTACATGCAGTATACACAGATCCGTAAGTTCTGGGACCGCGCGCAGAGTGGGGGACGCAAGAGTGTCCGGCTGGAAGAATTAGATCCTGAATGGTTTTTTCAACTGAAAAATGGCTATTTTGTGCCGTATCTGGATTTAATTCAGAAAGATTTGGAAACGAGGGATTGACAGAATCCTACAAAGTCCGTATAATTACAAACAGGTTTTAACGTGGTAGCACACTAAAGTGAAAAACCAAGAAAAGACAGGAAGGTGAACGAGCCATGGAGCAGAAGTTACATACCCCGGAAGGCGTTCGGGATATTTATAATAGAGAATGTGCCATTAAGTTGGCATTGCAGAAAAAGCTGAATACTGTATTGCATTTATATGGATATCAGGACATACAGACACCGACATTTGAATATTTTGATGTATTCCGCAAGGAAATCGGTTCGACATCGATTAGAGATCTTTATAAATTCTTTGATAGAGAGGGGAATATTCTGGCGTTGCGCCCGGATATTACACCGTCCATTGCAAGAGCAGTAGCAACACTGTTTGAGACAGAGAATTTTCCAATTCGTCTGTGTTATGCCGGAAATACATTTATCAATCATTCCAGTTATCGTGGACGCCTGAAAGAAAATACGCAGCTTGGTGCAGAGCTGATCGGTGTGGATTCTATCGAGGCAGATGCAGAAATGCTCGCAATGGTTGTGGACGGACTTAAGAAAACCGGACTAAAGGAATTCCAGGTAAGTATCGGACATGTTGATTTTATTCAGAGTCTTTTCGAGGCAACGAATCTGGAAGATGAACAAAAAGAAGAGATCCGTACATTGATTGCGAACAGAAACTTCTTTGGTGTGGAAGAGATTCTCGATCATTATGAGATTGCCGATCAGGTGAAAGAAGCGTTCCATCAGCTTCCGGAACTGACAGGTGGACCGGAGATTCTTGCAGATGCAGGACGCATTGCTCCGGGTGAAGCAGCAAGACTTGCGGTAGAACGTCTTCGCCAGATTTATGATCTGCTGAAGATTTACGGAGTAGAGGATCATGTAACTTTTGATCTGAGCATGAGCGGAAGTTATGGATATTATACAGGAATCATTTTCCGTGCCTATACTTATGGTACCGGAGATGCAGTTGTACGTGGAGGACGTTACGATCACCTTCTTGAGAAGTTTGGAAAGAAGACACCGTCGATCGGATTCGCAATCATTCTGGATGAACTTATGAGTGCACTGGATCGTCAGAAGATCAAAGTAGAGACAGGACACCGTAATCTGCTTGTTTATACGGATGCAACGGAACAGTGGGCAATTTCTCTTGCGAGGTCATTTCGTGCAAAAGGAAAAAATGTCGAGATGATGAAGAGAAACTCCTGGGATGAAAGAGAGACTTTTGAAGCGTATGGAAAGCGTTCTTCTGTTGCAAGTATGCTTTACTTAAGAGAGGACCGGAAGATTGAAGTGATCAATCTTCAGACAGGAGAAGGGAAGCTGGTCAATACAAAAAAGAAAACAAAGCAGCAATAAAGGAGCAGATCAATGAGATATTTAACATTTGCCCTTACAAAGGGAAGACTTGCAAAGAAGACACTGGAGATGTTGGAGCGTCTTGGAATCACGTGCGAGGAAATGAAAGATAAGGATTCCAGAAAGCTGATTTTTGTAAATGAAGAACTGGGATTGAAATTCTTTCTCGCAAAAGGACCGGATGTGCCGACTTATGTAGAGTACGGAGCAGCAGATATAGGAGTTGTCGGAAAAGATACGATTATCGAAGAGGGACGTAAAGTCCATGAAGTCCTGGATCTTGGATTCGGAAAATGCAGGATGTGTGTGTGTGGATATGAAGAGGCAGCAGAAAAACTGAAACATCATGAACTGATCCGTGTGGCAACGAAATATCCGAACATCGCGAAAGATTATTTCTACAACAAGAAACATCAGACGGTAGAAATTGTGAAATTAAACGGTTCGATCGAACTTGCACCGATTGTCGGCTTATCTGAAGTCATCGTAGATATCGTAGAAACCGGTTCTACATTGAAAGAAAACGGACTGGTTGTGCTTGAAGAAGTGTGCCCGCTGTCAGCGCGAATGATCGTCAATCCGGTCAGCATGCGAATGGAAAATGACAGAATCAAAGAGCTGATCACAAATTTAAGAAATCTTCTGAGGGAGGAATAGACAAATGCGTATAGAGAAACTGAATGAGAATACGAAGAAGAATCTTCTGGATGACCTTTTAAAGAGAAGCCCGAATAATTATGGGAAGTTTGAAGCAAGTGTTCAGGAAATATTGAATGCGGTGAAAGAAAAGGGAGACGAGGCTGTATTTGAATATACAGAGAAATTTGATGGAGTCAGACTGGATGCAGAGCATCTTCTTGTAACGGAAGAAGAGATCGCAGAAGCATATGAGCAGGTAGATGATGAACTGATCGCTATTATCAGAAAAGCACTGGTGAATATCAGAGACTATCACCAGAAACAGATGCAGTACAGCTGGTTTGACAGTAAACCGGACGGAACAATTCTTGGACAGAAAGTGACAGCACTCCAGAGAGTCGGTGTTTATGTTCCTGGCGGAAAAGCAGCTTACCCATCTTCTGTACTTATGAATATCATGCCGGCGAAGGTTGCAGGTGTAGATGAGATCATCATGGTAACACCTCCAGGAAAAGATGGAAAGGTAACTCCGACAACACTGGTTGCGGCAAAAGAGGCCGGTGCAGATAAAGTTTACAAGGTTGGTGGAGCTCAGGCAATTGCAGCACTTGCATATGGAACAGAGTCTATTCCGAAGGTAGATAAGATCGTAGGACCTGGAAATATCTACGTAGCTCTTGCTAAGAAAGCGGTTTATGGATTCGTAAGCATTGACTCAATCGCAGGACCAAGTGAGATCCTTGTTCTTGCTGATGAGACGGCAAATCCACGTTTCGTGGCAGCAGATCTTCTGTCTCAGGCAGAGCATGACGAGATGGCATCTGCAATTCTAGTTACAACAAGTATGGAACTTGCAGAGAAAGTATCTGCACAGACAGATGCATTTGTAAAAGAGCTTTCCAGAGGCGAGATCATTCAGAAATCCTTGGATAATTATGGACATATTCTCGTTGCAGTGACAATGGAGGATGCAATCGATGCAGCAAATTCTATTGCTTCCGAACATCTTGAGATCGTGACAGCGAATCCGTTTGAGGTGATGACAAAGATCCGTAATGCCGGAGCTATTTTCATCGGAGAATATTCCAGTGAGCCGCTCGGAGATTATTTTGCAGGACCGAACCATGTCCTTCCGACAAACGGAACAGCAAAATTCTTCTCACCGCTATCTGTAGATGATTTTATTAAAAAATCAAGCATTATTTCTTACTCAAGAAATGCACTTGAGAAGATCCACACAGATATCGAGAAATTTGCAGAGGCAGAACATCTGACAGCACATGCAAATTCAATCAAAGTAAGATTTGAAAAATAAGAGAAAAGGAGCTGTGAGTGTAATGCAGAACAGAATCGGAAGCTGCAAAAGAAAGACAAAAGAGACAGATATTGAACTGACGATCAATCTGGATGGTCAGGGAAAGAATCAGATTGATACGGGAATTCCGTTTTTTGATCATATGCTGGATGGATTTGCAAGACATGGACTATTTGATTTAAATGTTAAAGTGCGTGGGGATCTTGAGGTGGATTCCCATCACACGATCGAAGATACAGGAATCGTACTGGGACAGGCGATTGCGCAGGCGCTTGGAGATAAGGCCGGAATTAAGCGATACGGATATTTTGTACTGCCAATGGATGAGGTTCTTGCTCTTGGAGCTGTTGATCTTTCCGGAAGACCGTATCTGAACTTCCAGGCAGATTTTACAGTACCGGTGCTCGGAACAATGGATACAGAGATGGTGCGCGAATTTTTCTATGCAGTTTCCTATAGTGCGGCCATGAACCTGCACCTTAAGATTCTTGATGCAGGGAATAATCATCATATGGCAGAGGCTTTATTTAAAGCATTCGGAAAGGCTCTTGATATGGCGGTATCGGAGGAGCCAAGAATAAAAGAAGTATGGTCTACAAAGGGAAGCCTTTAATGGCGTGACAGGAGGAGTAAGAAGAAATTATGTATAAAAGACTGACCCCTTGTATTTTTATAGAAAGAGGGAAAGCGGTGCAGTGGTTCGATGACAGAACTGTGATCGCAGATGATGTGATGGAACTTGCACGCCACTACAATGAAAGAGGAGCGGATGAACTGATTATTTTCGATCTGTCAGACTCAGATGAAGAACATGATGAGACGATCAATCTCCTCAAACAGATTAATCGTGCGATCAGCATTCCGATGGTTGTCGGAGGAAATATTCGCCGTGCAGAGGATGTGAAGAAGATTCTTTATGCCGGAGCAAAACGTGCAATGCTGAATTTTTCGAAGGCATTGTCTATTGAGTTGATCGAAGAAGTATCCAAGCGTTTTGGAAAAGAAAGAATCGCTGTATCATTAAATGATTTCGATGCATTGTTTAAACAGCAGCATCTGATCGAAGCATATAGTACAGAGATGATATTTATGCATCGCCTGGATCTGAATTCTGTTGTAAATGTTACAGAAACGCAGTGTGTTGTTGTCACGGATACGATGGATGAAAACGAGATCCTTAATATTTTAAAGAGTAATGGTGTAAAAGGTGTATCAGGAAGATTCATCAGTCGTCTGGATATGGACTTTAACAAATTTAAAGAAGTTTGTGCAGAAAATGGAATTCAAATGACTTCCTTTGAAAGCCAGATGGATTTCGGTGAGTTTAAATTGAATTCAGACGGATTAATTCCAGTGATTGTTCAGGATTATAAGACAAATGAAGTCTTAATGATGGCATATATGAACGAGGAAGCATTTGAGCATACTGTGAAAACCGGGCGCATGACTTACTATAGCAGAAGCAGAAAATGCCAGTGGATCAAAGGTGAGACATCCGGGCATTTCCAGTATGTGAAATCTCTTGCAATCGACTGTGACAGAGATACAATGCTTGCAAAGGTAGAACAGATCGGAGCAGCATGCCATACGGGAAACCGCTCCTGTTTCTATACAACAATTGTTGGAAATGATTACGATGCCAAGAATCCGGTTCAGATTTTTGAATCCGTATATCAGACAATTGCGGATAGAAAAGAGAATCCAAAAGAAGGTTCCTATACGAACTATCTTTTTGAAAAAGGTCTGGATAAGATTCTGAAAAAGGTTGGAGAAGAGGCGACAGAAGTTGTGATCGCTGCAAAAAATCCAAATGTCGAGGAAGTGAAGTATGAATTATCTGATTTCCTTTATCATGCAATGGTTCTCATGGTAGAAAAAGGGATTACCTGGGAAGATATTACAGGAGAACTGGCTGACCGGTAGAAAACGCTGTATCAGATTTTCCTGGAAGAATAAAGCAGAAGAAACTTTCATAAACTAGAAAAAAAGAAGATGGAGAGGATCTTTCGTGCAGGAAAAAGAATCAGAAGTCCGTAGGCGTAGATTGTGGGAAGAAAATCGCAGACGACAGCGGAATACCGGTATGATAACACCGGCAATTCATCCAAGATATGGTCGTTTATATCGGGAATTATATCCGGATGGTCTGGAGCAAAGTGCAGGAAATGGAGCAGAAGATCTGGATAAGAAAGAAAATAGCAGAGGAAGCTTTACTACCAGATTGATCCTGTCCACTTTTCTGTTTCTTGTGTTTCTTTATGTCAGTCAGAACAGTGTAGAACTTCAAGGGGTAAGCAGCCATGAGATTATAGAGAAGATTCAGGAAAACCATGATATTTTCTTGATAGACTAAAAGTGTAATCTTGACACGGAAACAGTAGGTTGATAAAATATTATTGACGTTTATTTTATAGTATATGAGAGGCGTTGATTGGATTCAGCGCCTTTTTCATTGCATGAGAAGGAGGAAATGAGAGATGATTAAAGTATGGATAGCCGGCTCAAACGGCCAGATCGGCCGAGCACTGAACGACATTCTGGATCCATTAGAGATCGAAGTGCTGAATACAGATCTGGATGATCTGGATATTACAAACACAGAGGAAGTTCTTAACTTCGGTATTGTGAACCGTCCGGATGTGATTATCAACTGCTGCGGTGTTACAGACACCGATCTGTGCGAAAAAGAACCGGAACATGCTTACCGGGTAAATGCACTTGGAGCAAGAAACTTAAGTATCGTCGCAAGAAAGAATGGCGCAAAGATCGTCCAGCTTTCAACAGATGATGTATTTGACGGACAGAGCAAGAAACCGTATACAGAATTTGATGATACGAATCCACTGACTGTTTATGGAGCATCCAAAAGAGCTGGTGAGAATTATGTGAAAGAATTCACACACAAGCATTTCATTATCCGCAGTAACTGGGTTTACGGAAAAGGTGGAAATAACTTTGTTAACCGTGTGCTCGAAGTGGCAGAACAGGGAAAAACACTTTCTGTAGCAGGAGATCAGTTTGGTTCCCCGACAAGTGCCAAAGATCTCGCAAGAATGATCCTGTATCTGATCAGTACGAATGAATATGGTACTTATCATGTAACTTGCAGTGGAGTCTGCAATCGTTACGAATTTGCTCAGGAGATCTTGAGATTGTCAGGGAAAAACGTTGAATTAAAGGCAGTTCCGACAGAACAGTCAGACCTTTCTTCTGTCAGACCACCGTATGCGGTATTGGACAACTTCATTCTCCGTATTATTGATATGTATGATATGCCGGATTGGAAAGAGTCATTAGAAGAGTATATGAAAGAAAGAACGGAGAATTAGAATGAAAAATAAGAATGTGAAAGATGAAAAGAAAGAGAAGAAAATTGGTCTGACGACCAAGATTTTCATTGCTCTGCTTTTAGGTGCTGTTTTTGGAATTGTACTTTGTTATTTGATTCCAGACAGCAAGGTAAAAAATGATATTATTGTAGAAGGAATCCTCTATGTGATCGGACAGGGATTCATCCGTCTGATGAAGATGCTTGTTGTACCGCTTGTATTTTGTTCCCTTGTGTGCGGAAGTATGGCAATCGGAGATACGAAGAAGCTCGGAACAGTAGGTGTCAGAACATTGGTATTCTACCTCGCAACAACAGCTCTTGCTGTAACAGTTGCTTTATCAGTTGGTAATCTGATCAATCCGGGTATCGGACTTGATATGAGTGCAATCAAGACAAGTGCGTCCACAGTTGAGACAATGGAAGCAACTTCCCTGACAGATACAATCCTAAATATCATTCCGGACAACCCGATCAATTCCCTGGCAAGTGGAACAATGCTTCAGGTTATCGTATTTGCGCTGATCATTGGTGTTATCCTTGCGAAGATGGGTGAACGTGCAGAGACAGTTGCGAACTTCTTCAGCCAGTTCAATGACATTATGATGGAAATGACAATGATGATCATGAGCCTTGCACCAATCGGTGTATTCTGCCTGATCAGCCGTACTTTTGCTACAATCGGATTCAGTGCATTTGTTCCGCTGGCAAAATACATGATCGCAGTACTTTTGGCACTTGCGATCCAGTGTCTGGGAGTATATCAGATTCTGTTAAAGATTTTCACAGGACTGAACCCGATCCGCTTCATCAAGAAATTCTTCCCGGTTATGGCATTTGCATTCTCTACAGCGACATCAAATGCGACAATCCCGCTTTCTATTGAAACACTTTCTAAGAAAGTCGGAGTTTCCAAGAAGATTTCTTCCTTTACGATTCCGCTTGGAGCAACAATCAACATGGATGGTACTTCCATCATGCAGGGTGTTGCAGTTGTGTTCGCAGCACAGGCGTTTGGAATCCATTTGAGCATGGCAGACTATATTACAGTTATCGGAACAGCAACACTGGCATCTGTCGGAACAGCCGGAGTACCAAGTGTTGGTCTGGTTACACTGACAATGGTATTTAACTCTGTCGGACTTCCGGTTGAAGCAATCGGTCTGATCATGGGTATTGACCGTATCCTTGATATGACAAGAACAGCTGTTAATATCACAGGTGATGCCGTGTGTACAACAATCGTTGCACATCAGAATAAAGCTCTGGATAAGAAAGTCTTTTATGAGACGGAGTAAAAGTGAATAGATATTATATGTACTGTCTATGGTATAGAATGATATAAGTGAAACCCCTGGTTTACGTCTGGAATGATGTGAAACAGGGGTTTTATGATATGGTTGATTAGTGCATAAGAAGCGATGGAATGGTATAATTCTATTATTGATAGATTTTAATAGCAGGAGGTTTATACAATGGAACGAGTAGTAAATTTTTTAAAAGAAGCAGAGACATATTATTTGGCAACAGTGGAAGGAGATCAGCCAAGAGTTAGACCTTTTGGAACAGCGCATGTTTTTGAAGGAAAACTGTATATTCAGACCGGAAAGGTGAAGGATGTTTCAAAACAGATTCACGCAAACCCAAAGGTGGAAATCTGTGCATTTAAAAATGGCGAGTGGCTTCGTGTAGCCGGAGAACTTGTAGAAGATGACAGAAGAGAAGCAAGACAGTCTATGCTTGATGCTTATCCATCTTTACAGAATATGTACTCAGCAGATGATGGAAATACAGAGGTGTTCTATTTTAAGAATGTGACAGCTACATTTTTATCATTTACACATGAACCGGAAGTAGTGAAGTTTTAAGGACAACATAAAATGGAGAAAAGTAAGAAGAAAAAAATATATAAAAAGATAGATGTGGTCAGTTTTTATAAGAGCATTGTTGATCAGGATAGGGCATCCGTTGTTATATGCAATCTCAAGCATGAGATTATTTACATGAATCCGGCAGCTGTTATCAGCTATGCGAAGCGAGGCGGCGATAAACTTATTGGAAGAAGTCTGTTAGATTGTCATAATCCGGAATCAAGGGATAGAATACAGCAGGTAGTGGACTGGTTTGCAGTAGATGAAAGCCATAATATCGTTTATACTTTTCACAATGAGAAACAGAATAAGGATGTTTATATGGTGGCACTCAGAGATGAGGGAAAGTTGATAGGATATTATGAGAAACATGAATATCGAAATGCAGAGACTATGAAACAATACGATTTGTGGTGATGGAGTAGGCAGAAAGGAAAATAAATGAGAAAAGCAATCGTATATGCATCTGTACATCATGGAAATACAGAAAAATTAGTAAAAAACATAGCAGAAGAGTGCCAAGTTGATTTGATTGATGCTGTAAAACAGCCAGATGCAGATCTGAGTAGTTATGATATAGTTGGGTTTGCATCAGGAATCTATTTTTCAAAATTTCATCAGTCGATATTGGAATTTGCAGAGAAGAATCTACCGGACGATAAAAAGGTATTTCTGATCTGTACTTATGGTGGAAGTGCGAATTACAAATCCATAGAACAGATTTTGGACAAGAAGCGTTCTAAAGTGATAGGAAAATTCGGATGCAAGGGCTATGACACATTTGGTCCATTTAAACTGGTGGGTGGTATTGCCAAAGGGCATCCAGATGAAGAAGATATAAAAAACGCAGTGGAGTTTGTAAAAGTATTATGAAAAACTGAAGGATAAGGGCGAGAATGTGTATATAGATTCTCTTACCTATGAGCAGTTTATGGTGCTTGGTGATGCGGAATTAAGCAGAAGATTCTCCATGCAGGATGAAGTAGAGCAGAAAGAGGAAGTGAAGAAAGCATTGGCTGCAGGAGTTCCGAAAGCAACGATTCTTACTTACTTCTATCCGGAGGTTTCTGTGGAGAGGATGAGTTCATATCGGAAGAAGCATTAAATGATATAGCATAGGCACAGGAAATGTGGTATACTGTGCCTATGTAAAAGAATGTGTTTTACAAATCGGAAGTTGGAGGATACACGCATGAAAATTGTAATCATTAATGGAAGTGCTAGAAAAGGAAACACGCTGACAGCAATCAATGCATTTATAAAAGGAGCATCAGAAAAGAATGAAATTGAAATCATTGAACCTGACAAACTCAACATTGCACCATGCAAGGGATGTGGTGTCTGTCAATGCTCTAAGGGATGCGTCGATAAGGATGATACAAATCCTACAATTGATAAAATTGCTGCCGCAGATATGATTCTTTTTGCTACACCAGTTTATTGGTGGGGAATGTCAGCACAATTGAAACTTATCATTGATAAGTGCTACTGCCGTGGATTGCAGTTAAAAAATAAAAAAGTTGGCACGATTGTTGTAGGCGGTTCTCCCGTAGACAGTATCCAGTATGAGCTGATTGATAAGCAGTTTGACTGTATGGCAAAATATCTTTCATGGGATATGCTTTTCAAAAAATCATATTACGCAACAGCCAGAGATGAACTTGAAAAAAACAAGGATTCCATGAACGAACTTGAGGGGATCGGAAAAAATTTATAAAGCACGTTCCAAATTCCAGTTTGGAGAATTAGAGTTTGAGAAACTCGGTGTTTGTCTTGATGAAAAATAGATAGTTTATAGTGGAACATCTGTCAGAAGCGGCAGATGTTTTCTTTTGGCTCTTGTTGTTCCTGAAATCATGAGCATACACTTCTAATAAAGGGTGATGGGAATTTTGTAAACCATAAAAATAAACATTGACAATCATCTATGCATAATGCATAATAGAAACATAGACAATTATCTATGTAAAGGAGGACAATATGAATACAATAGATGTAGCACTTATTTGTAAAGCATTGGGAGATAGTAATAGATTGCAGATTATCCAAATGCTCTCCGACGGAGAAAAATGTGGTTGTAAACTATTGGAGGCTTTTGAGATTACACAGCCTACACTTTCTCATCATATGAAAATCTTAAATGAATGTGGGCTGGTGAATGATTGGAAAGAAGGTAGATGGCATCATTATTCATTGAATTGTGAGACCTTGAATGCCTTTAAAACTTTTATTGAAGGATTATCCTGCTGTAAAGAGGAAAGTGGGTGCTGTCAATAATGATTCGGGAGTTTATTCAAAATCAGATTTTGGGAATGAAATGGATGAGTACATTAATTGGAAATCTTCTTGAGAAAATTGGTTTGGATACTTCAAGTAAAATGGGTGGAAGTGTACAGTTTTTCCTATATGATGTTTTGAAGATAACGATATTGCTTTGTATCCTGATTTTTATGATTTCCTATATTCAAAGCTACTTTCCACCAGAACGAAGTAAGAAGATTATGGGGCGTTTTCATGGAATCTGGGCAAACTGTATTGCAGCATTACTTGGTACGGTGACACCATTCTGTTCTTGCTCGTCCATTCCACTGTTTATTGGATTTACCAGTGCAGGACTTTCATTAGGTGTGACATTTTCCTTTCTGATTTCTTCTCCAATGGTAGATTTAGGAAGTCTGGTTTTGCTGATGAGTATCTTTGGATCAAAAGTTGCTATCATATATGTGATTGTAGGGCTTGTTATTGCGGTAATAGGTGGAACAATTATTGAAAAGCTTCATTTGGAGAATGAAGTGGAAGCGTTTATTCGAAAAGCGAATGCAGTCGATATTGATATGGATGAACCAACGCAAAAAGAAAGACTTTCTTTTGCAAAACAACAGGTTATAGACACCTTTAAGAAAGTATTTCCATATATTTTGATTGGTGTCGGAATAGGAGCTGTTATTCACAATTGGATTCCAGAGAGCTGGGTAGAAAAGATTCTTGGCAGTGATAATCCATTTGGTGTAATTCTGGCAACGTTGGTCGGCATTCCTATGTATGCAGATATTTTTGGTACGATACCAGTAGCAGAAGCATTACTTGCAAAAGGGGCACAGCTTGGAACAATCTTAAGTTTTATGATGGGTGTGACTACACTTTCGTTACCGTCAATGATTATGCTTAGAAAGGCAGTGAAACCGAAGTTACTAGGAATTTTTATTGTAATATGTGCAGTTGGAATAATTATTGTTGGATATTTCTTTAATGCAATTCAGTATCTACTGGTTTAGAAAAAGAAAAAAGGAGATTGAAATTATGAGCTTATTTGGAAAGAAAAAGGACGAAAAGGAAATGGTTAAGGAACAATCAGGTTGTTGCTGTGGTGGAAATTGCAATGAAGAAA
Organism: Ruminococcus sp. OM04-4AA; assembly: GCF_003462585.1. NCBI lineage: Bacteria > Bacillati > Bacillota > Clostridia > Eubacteriales > Oscillospiraceae > Ruminococcus > Ruminococcus sp. OM04-4AA. Next base: position 75,420 of record NZ_QTZH01000003.1, read on the forward strand.
GCGTTGAGGCAGCAAAGGAAACTCTTTCATCAGGAGCAAATGTGAAAGTTCTTGGTGGCGGTTGTGATAAATGCAATGCATTGGAGAAGAATGTGAAGGAAGCGCTTAGTGAGCTTGGCATGACGGATGAGATTGACCATGTTACAGATTTTGGCCAGATTGCGGCAATGGGAGTTATGAGTACACCTGCTCTGGTTATTGATAATAAAGTAGTCTCAATGGGGAAAGTATTAAGTAAGGATGATGTGATAAAAGCATTAAAGAAAGTTAGGGGATAGGTATGAAGAAGGTAGCGTTCATTTGTGTCCATAATTCATGCAGAAGTCAGGTTGCAGAAGCATTGGGAAAGCATTTTGCATCCGACGTATTTGAAAGTTATTCTGCTGGAACGGAAACGAAGCCACAAATAAATCAGGATGCAGTTCGTATTATGAAAGAAATGTATGGCATTGATATGGAGAAAGAACAGTATTCAAAGCTGATTTCGGATATACCAGAGCCAGATATTGCTATTTCTATGGGATGTAATGTTGGATGCCCGTTCATTGGAAGACCATTTGATGATAACTGGGGATTGGATGATCCGACAGGAAAATCAGACGAAGATTTCATCAAAGTAATTAATCAGATAGAACTGAAAATAAAGAATATGATAGATAGGATGAAATAGACAGATTCAAGTTTGTCTGACTCACAACAATTTAATAGCAAACAAATACAAGCACTTTAGCCAATAAGGTTAAGGTGCTTTTTTGCGCCTTGAAAAGAGGTGGTTGAAGCACACCACATCTATCAGCAGCAGGATTCATCTACCATGAACTCCGCTCTGAAAGGAATTGTAGCAGGTGTCATGATGGCTGGTATTTCAACAGTTCTGACATTCTTAGGCTTCTAAGATGGGGAAAAAGAGTTCCCCTTGAGTTTGTAAAATAAGAATAGCAAAAAGAGAGAAGAGGATGCCATGGAATCGTTGATTTGATGATTCCGTGGCATCCTCTTTTGGAGGGAAAACTGGATTTATGATATTGTGGATTTTAGAACTTGTTTCTTATCTTTCGGTACTCTCTTGGGGAATATCCTTTCAGCTTGTGGAAAAGCCGGCTGAAATAAAGCTGATTATCATACCCGACGATTTTAGAAATTTCATTGATGGAATAGGTTGTTGTTTCAAGTAACATCTGGGCATTGTTAATTCGGATTCCCACAATAAACTGCATTGGTGTAGAACCTGTGTATTTTTTGAAGTTTCGGATAAACCAGCTGACACTCATTCCACGTGAGGCAGCATAATCATCTATGCTAATATTCTGGTTATAATTTTCACTGAAAAAGGTAACTGCGTTATCCATCTCGTGATCCAGGTATTCATTTTTCGAGATATGTTCCCTGGTCAGTTCCCGATGAAAGATGATAAGAAGATGACGGAGCAGAAGGACAAGCATTTCCTCATAATTATCTTGGCAACGCTGAAGCTCGATGATAATACGCTTGAAAATCTGTTCGTATTCCATAGAGGTTCCGACCTGAAATACACGCTCTTTATCCGGGAATCCATATTGCCGTAGGATATTTTTTACATTGTTGCCTGTAAAATGAATCCAGTATACTTCTGTCTTATCTTTTCCATAATATTCATATTTCTGAAGTTCCTTCGGTCTGTACAGTACAATATTACCGGCGGGGACAATCGTTTCGTTATCCACATTGTCAAAATGAAAATGCCCACAACCAGCAGTGATATAGATAATCTGATAATCCAGGCGTCCCCTTGGACGGTAGGTTGGTAACTTTGGATGGCTGGAAAGGCGGTAAGTACCGCAACTTCCTACAACCAGCGGGCGACTTTTGTCTTTGAAATCCATATGGGAGTGGTTTAAATAACCGGTATTCATATACATATGGTAGCACCTCTTTTCCTTTTTTGTTATTGTATCATTTAGTGCATATTTTGTCTAATCCAATCCATAGACATATTTTGCGGATTAGGATAAGATATATATAGCAAAACAGAGAAGCGTAAACATAAAAGTAAAAGACAAGGTTTGCTGTGGAAAAACAAAGTGCAAAAAAATGTATATGTATTAAAGGAGAGTTATTTATGATTGTACCACGTTATTATGAGGATTTAAGTGTACTGCATGAAAATACAATGCCAGCCAGAGCCTATTTTATTCCGGCATCCAAAAGAATGGATAACCTGGTGGAGCACAGGGAAGAGTCAGACCGAATGCAGTTATTGAACGGAACTTGGAAGTTCCAGTATTTTAACAGTATCTATGATGTTCAGGAACCCTTCTTTGAGAAAGATTATGATACAGAAAATTTTGATGAGATTCAGGTTCCGAGTGTATGGCAGATGGCAGGATATGACACACATCAGTATACAAACATCAGGTATCCGTTCCCATTTGATCCACCGTATGTACCACAGGATATTCCATGTGGAACATATGCACATACCTTTGTTTATCACAAAGATGAAAATGCACCAAAAGCTTTCTTGAATTTTGAAGGAGTAGACAGTTGCTTTTATGTATGGATCAATGGCTCTTATGTAGGGTATAGCCAGGTTTCTCATATGACCAGTGAGTTTGATATCACCGACCTCCTTCGGGACGGAGAGAACAGCATAGCGGTTCTGGTCATGAAGTGGTGTGATGGTTCCTATTTGGAAGATCAGGACAAATTCCGTATGAGTGGTATTTTCCGGGATGTGTACATTTTGAAACGCCCAAAACAGGCAATCAGTGATTATCATATTAAAACAAGAATTGAGGATATGCTTGCGAAAGTAGAAATTGAAATGAAATTCTACTCTCCGTTAAATGTAAAAATTTCGATTGAAGATAGAAACGGAGCAGTTGTAGCACTAGGAAGTATTGCTGAAGAAGGAACAGCTGTATTAGAAATCGCAAGTCCGGAACTTTGGAATACAGAAAATCCATATCTATATAAACTGATTCTTGAAACAGAGAATGAAGTAATTGTAGATCACATTGCATTAAGAAAGATAGAGATTAAAGACCAGGTTATTTATTTAAATGGACAGAAGATTAAATTCCGTGGTGTCAATCGACATGATTCTGATCCGGTTACTGGATTTACAATCAATCTGGAACAGATTACAACCGATCTTACGTTAATGAAGCAGCATAATTTTAATGCGATCCGTTCCAGCCACTATCCGAACGCACCATTTTTCTATGAAATGTGTGACAAGTATGGATTCATGGTAATAGATGAAGCAGATATTGAAGCTCATGGTCCATTTATGATCTACAGAAAAGAAGACACCGATTACAATCGGTTCAAACGATGGAATGAGAAGATTGCAGATGATCCGGTATGGGAAGAGGCAATCGTTGATCGAGTAAAACTCATGGTGGAACGTGACAAAAACCGTTTCTGTATTGTTATGTGGTCAATGGGAAATGAGAGTGCTTATGGCTGCAACTTTGAAAAAGCACTGGAATGGACAAAGAATTTTGATCCAGACCGTATCACACAATATGAGAGTGCAAGATACCGTAATTATGATGAAACATATGATTACAGCAATCTGGATGTGTATAGCCGGATGTACCCAGCGCTTTCCGAAATTCAGGAATATCTGGATAAAGATGGAAGCAAACCCTTCCTTTTGGTAGAGTACTGTCACAGCATGGGAAACGGACCTGGAGATTTTGAAGATTACTTCCAGATGATTCAGGATAATGATAAAATGTGCGGCGGCTTTGTCTGGGAATGGTGTGACCATGCGATTGCTCATGGAACTGCTGAGAATGGAAAGACTATATATGCTTATGGGGGCGACCATGGCGAAGAAATTCATGATGGCAACTTCTGTATGGATGGATTAGTATATCCGGACAGAACGGTACATACAGGACTTTTGGAATACAAGAATGTTTATCGCCCGGCAAGAGTTATTTCCTATAACAAAGAAAGCGGAGAACTGGTGCTTCATAACTACATGGATTTTGATGACTTGAAAGATTATGTGAAGATTAGTTATGAGCTGACACAGGATGGTCTTGTGATCAGCAAAGGCATACTTCCGGAGTTTTCTGTGGCACCACACGGGGAAGGAAAAACAAACCTGAAGATCAATGTTCCAGAGAATGGGAAATGTTATTTAAAACTTATTTACCATCTGAAAAAAGAATTGCCACTGTTGGATGAAGACCATATTCTTGGATTTGATGAAATTGAGGTAAGTAAAGAGGATACAAAATGTAAACTTGCAGAGAAATGGATACCAAAAACAGTAGTGGACTCTGAATTACAGGTAAATGAAAATGATACACAGATTCATATCAAGGGGCGTGAATTTGCTTATACCATAGACAAACGTACTGCACTCTTTACAGAGATGAAATTCGCAGGGCGGGAATACTTGAACCATCCGATGGAATTAAATATTTGGAGAGCTCCAACAGATAACGATATGTACATCAAGTCTGAATGGAAGAAAGCCCATTATGATAAGGCTTACACAAGAGCTTATACGACAGAGGTTGTGCAGGGAAAACATGGTGTGAAGATTACAAGCCATGCTTCCGTTGTGGCAGAGACAGTACAGAAGATACTTGATGTGACGATTACATGGAAAATAGAAGCTGCTGGAAAGATTGATGCAGATATTGCAGTAACAAAAGACGATGAATTCCCGGATCTTCCGAGATTTGGTGTGAGGATGTTCCTGGATAAAAAACTTTCAGCTGTAAGATACTTTGGAATGGGACCACAGGAAAGCTATTGTGACAAACATCAGGCTGCGAGCCACGGTTTGTATCAGGCAAATGTAGATGATTTGCATGAGGATTATATTCGCCCACAGGAAAATGGAAGCCATTATGATTGTGAATATGTAGAGCTTAACAACAGCCGGTATGGAATTGTGGTCTCTGCGGAAAATGCCTTCTCATTCAATGCTTCTTATTATACGCAGGAAGAACTTGAGGAGAAAACGCATAATTATGAATTAATAGAATCAGATAGTGTAGTATTCTGTGTTGACTACGCATTAAATGGCATTGGTTCTAATAGTTGTGGTCCAGTTGTATTGGAGCAGTACCGATTTGATGATGTATTATTCCGGTTTCAGTTTACACTGATACCGTATGTAAAGGGATAATAAGGTTTCATGTAACCCGTAAACAAGGAAAGAGAGTCTGATTGTAATGTAAAGTCCGGATATACAGAGCAATCAGACAAAATCAGAATTAGATATCATACGGTTAGCCATATTGAGATTCTAAGTGCGATGAAGATGAGGAGCAAAGAAATTCGATGGAAGAAAAAAAGTATTTGAAATGGTATAACAAAATTGGATACGGATCAGGTGATATTGCAGGTAATGTAGTCTATGCGTTCCTGACATCTTTTATGATGGTCTATCTGACGGACTCGGTAGGACTTGCTGCAGGTGTCGTAGGTACCCTGATTGCCGTATCAAAACTATTTGATGGTTTTACGGATATATTTTTTGGATCAATGATTGACAAAACACACAGTAAAATGGGAAAAGCGAAACCCTGGATGCTATATGGATATATTGGTTGTGCCATTACGCTGATCTGCTGTTTTGCAGTACCAGTCAGCTTGGGAACAACGGCTAAATATGCATGGTTCTTTATCTCTTACACACTGTTAAATGGTGTGTTTTATACAGCAAACAATATTGCTTATTCAGCACTTACGTCACTGATTACAAAGAACAGCAAAGAGCGTGTGCAGATGGGATCTTACCGTTTTATTTTTGCGTTTTCAACAAGTCTTCTGATTCAGGCAATTACAGTTGGATTTGTAGATAAATGTGGTGGAGATGCTGCAGCATGGAGAACGGTTGCTATTATCTATGCAATCATTGGTCTTGTCGTAAATACGATTTCAGCACTTTCTGTTAAGGAACTTCCTGAGGAAGAACTTAACGAAGGAGAAGTAAAGGATGATAATGAAAAGTACGGAATGGTACAGGCATTCAAGCTTCTTGTTAAAAACAAATATTACATGATGATTTGTGGAACATATATTTTACAGCAGTTATATGGTGCCATGATTGGAGCCGGCATTTATTACATGACATGGGTACTGAAAAATAAGAATTTGTTTGGACAATTTGCATGGGCAGTAAATATTCCACTGATCATTGCCCTGATTTTCACACCGACATTAGTTGGTAAGTGGAAAGGTATGTATAAACTGAACTTAAGAGGTTATGTCTTAGCAGTCATCGGTAGAGCACTTGTTGTTGTTGCAGGATATATGGGCAGTGTTCCGCTGATGATGGCATTTACAGCTCTTGCAGCCTTAGGTCAGGGACCATGGCAGGGAGATATGAATGCAGTTATCGCATCCTGCTCTGAGTACACTTATCTTACACAGGGAAAGAGAATTGACGGAACGATGTACTCTTGTACTTCTCTTGGCGTAAAAATCGGTGGAGGTATTGGAACCGCTGTTGTTGGATGGCTGCTTGAGTTCAGCGGATATATCGGAACAAATGCAACTCAGCCGCAGTCTGCACTTGATATGATGCAGTTTATGTATCTTTGGCTTCCGTTAATCTTTGATGTATTGATTATGTTTGTACTTTCAAGAATGAATGTAGAAGATGCAAATAAAAAACTGAAAGCAGAAAAAGGAATTGTTACAGATGAAGTAACAGATGCATCAGACATAAATTAAAATTAACAGGAGAAAGCATTGTCTAGTCATTGCTCGATGAGACAGTGCTTTTTTCTATATATAGACAAACGTTGCAAAGGGGAGTGTTTCATGCAGTTAAAATATGTTGACACAAAAGAGGAGATCATAGCAATAAATAGGAAGTCAAAACATATTGAACCACATCTTCATAATGCACTGGAGATCGTTTGTGTAACAAGTGGAGCATTAGAACTTGGTGTCGGACAGGAACTATACCATATGGAAAAAGGAGATATAGGCTTTGTATTTCCAGATGTTATTCATCACTATCAGGTACTGACACCCGGTGTAAATAAAGCGACTTATCTGATTGCATCGCCATTTACGATAGCCAAATTTGCAGATATCATGCAATCCATGGCTCCTGAATACCCAATCATCAAAGCGGAAAAGGTTGAACCGGAGGTATATAGGGTTATAAATGCAATTTTAGAGACAGAACAGTCGGATATTACTGTTGCACAGGCATATCTTCAAATTGTGTTGGCACGCTGCATAGGAAAATTAAATTTGGTAGAAAAGAGCAGTGTGGGGAGCAACGATCTTATTTACCAGACAGTTTCCTATATATCAGCAAATTTTAAGAAGAAGTTTTCTCTGGAAGAGATGGCAAAAGATCTGGGGGTGAGCAAATATGTTTTATCCAGACTCTTTTCCAAAACATTCCATAGAAACTTTAATCAATATCTTAACGATGTAAGGCTGAACTATGCATGCCAGCGTTTGGAAAATACGAGTGATTCTATTACAAATATTTGTCTGGATAGTGGATTTGAAAGTCAGAGAACATTTAACCGAGTATTTAAAGAAAGATATAAAATATCACCGAGCGACTACCGGAGTACATGTCTGAAAGATATGACTGCAACAAGCTTAGCAAGTTAACAATTACATAAAAAGAGAAAATAGGTTGCTTTTTTTATCGTCAAAAGATATGATGTTAAAAGTAGCATTTACAATTTTGTAATATAAATGCATAAGTACAAAATACAAGGAGAAATCCATGAGAAAACTAGCATTAGATGATGATATTTTATTAGAAATTGAGAAACCTGCCCGTTATATCGGCGGAGAGGTGAATGCGGTGATGAAGAACGTGGAAGACATCGACGTGCGTTTTGCGATGTGTTTCCCGGATGTCTATGAGATCGGTATGTCTCATTTGGGGATTCAGATTCTTTATGATATGTTCAACCGCAGAGAGGATGTGTGGTGTGAGAGAGTTTACTCTCCATGGCATGATCTGGATAAAGTGATGAGAGAACAGAAGATTCCGCTTTTTGCACTGGAGTCCCAGGATCCGATCAAGGATTTTGATTTCCTCGGAATCACAATTCAGTTTGAGATGTGTTATACGAACATTCTGCAGATCCTTGATCTGAGTCAGATACCACTGCATGCAAAGGACAGAACTTTAGACGATCCATTTGTGATTGGTGGTGGTCCGTGCACATACAATCCGGAGCCGATTGCAGAGTTCTTTGATCTCTTTTATATCGGAGAAGGAGAGACAGCTTATGATGAGCTGCTTGACGCTTATAAGGAATGGAAAGGTTCAGGAAAGAGCCGCCGGGAGTTCTTAGAACGTGCAGCGCAGATCGAGGGATTGTATGTACCGCTTTTTTACGATGCTGAATATAATGAAGATGGTACTTTGAAATCATTTACACCGAATAATGAATATGCACCGGCAACAGTTAAAAAACAGATCGTTATGGATGTAACAGATGCACCGTATCCGATGAAACCGGTTGTTCCTTTTATTAAAGTAACACAGGACAGAGTTGTTCTTGAGATCCAGAGAGGATGTATCCGTGGGTGTCGTTTCTGCCAGGCGGGAATGCTTTACCGTCCGGTCAGAGAAAGAAATGTTGAGCGATTGAAACAGTATGCGCATGATATGTTGCAGAATACCGGTCATGAGGAGATTTCTCTTAGTTCATTAAGTTCCAGTGATTATTCTGAATTGAAAGAACTGGTAACATATCTGATCGATGAGTTTAAGAATAAGGGAATTAATATTTCTCTTCCGTCTCTTCGAATCGATGCCTTCTCTCTTGATGTAATGAGTAAGGTTCAGGATATCCGCAAGAGCAGTCTGACATTTGCACCGGAAGCCGGATCACAGAGAATGCGTGACGTGATCAATAAAGGTCTGACAGAAGAAGTGATCTTAAACGGAGCAGGCGAGGCTTTCGAAGGTGGCTGGACGAAGGTAAAACTTTACTTTATGCTTGGACTTCCGACTGAGACTGAGGAAGATATGAAGGAAATCGCGCATCTGGCAGAAAAGGTTGCCCGCAGATATTATGAGATTCCAAAAGATCAGAGACATGGAAAATGTCAGATCACGGCAAGTTCTTCTTTCTTTGTACCGAAGCCGTTCACACCGTTCCAGTGGGCTCCGATGTGCAAGGCGGAAGAATATATGAGACGTGCACATCTTGTGAATGATGAATTTAAAGAACAGTTAAACCGTAAGAGTCTGAAATATAACTGGCATGATGCGAAAGTTACGGTTCTGGAAGGTATTATGGCCAGAGGTGACCGTAAGATCAGCAAGGCGATCGAGGAGGCATATCGTCTAGGATGTCTGTTTGATTCCTGGACAGAGAGTTTCCACAATGAACTTTGGATGCAGGCATTTGAGAACACGGGTGTTGATATTGATTTTTACAATCTGCGTGAGCGTGGAGAAGATGAATTGTTCCCGTGGGATTTCATCGATATCGGTGTGACAAGAAAGTTCCTGCGCAGAGAATGGGATCGTGCAATGGAAGAAAAAGTAACTCCGAACTGCCGTATGCAGTGTTCCGGATGTGGCGCAGCGAAATTTGGAGGAGGTGTCTGTTATGAAGGCAAGAATTAAATTTAGAAAATATGGTTCTCTCCGATTCATCGGACATCTTGATGTGATGCGTTTCTTCCAGAAAGTGATGCGTCGCGCGGATATTCCGATTGCATTTTCAGGAGGATATAGTCCGCATATGATTATGTCATTTGCTAACCCGCTTGGAATCGGACTAACAAGTGACGGAGAATATTTTGATATTGAATTGACGGAAGCTGTCAACAGTGCAGATGCTGTGAGAAGGATGAATGAAGCATGTCAGATTGAAGGAATCGAGATCGTAAGCATCCGTAGAATTGCTGAGGAGAAGAAGATGACCGGAATGACAATCCTTGCAGGAGCAGATTATCTGACATCTGTGAGAAAGGGAGCATTTCCGGAGGGTTGGAAAGAACGATTTTCAGAATTTATGGAACAGCCGGAGATCCGAATCGTAAAGCAGACAAAACGAAGCGAGAAGGAAGTTGACATTAAACCATTGATCTATGCATGGGAACTGCGAGGCGATTCTGTTTACCTGAAAGTGGCAGCAGGAAGTGTAGAGAATCTGAAACCGGATCTTGTGATGGAAGCATTTTGTCAGTTTCTTGGAATTGAACCGGACAGCGTGAAATTCCAGCATCACAGACTGGAAATGTATACAGATCGCAGTGAAGATGGATCCCTGATTCCATTAGAGGCAATGGGTGTTGATATGACAGGCGATGAGGAATGAGAAGAAACAGATGAAACGAAAAGTTTTGATAGAGAAAAAAGAAAATCATGTGTGGACCTTTTTTCTGGAAGAGGATCAGATTGCTGAGATTCACTGTACAAAGTCCGACGAACAGGAAAAGGTGCATCAGATTGGCGATATATATGTCGCCAAAGTGCAGAATATTGTACAGAATATAGGAGCCGCTTTTCTTGAGATTGAGCCGGGCGTTAATTGTTATTTTGATTTAAGAGATGCACAGAATGCATTTTTTACGCATAAGATTGGGAAGAAGCCACTTTGCATCGGTGATGAACTGGTAGTTCAGATCAGCAGGGAAGCTGTAAAGACAAAGGTGCCGACTGTGACCGGAAATCTCAGCCTGACAGGCAGATATGCTGTTTTGACGCATGGGAACACAAGAATCGGTGTGTCTTCCAAAATTGCGAAAAAGGACAGAGAAGCCTATAAGGAGCGCCTTCAGGAATATCAGAATGATCAGTATGGTCTTATTATCAGAACAAATGCGAAAGATGCTGCATTCGAGGATGTTCTTACAGAGATTGAACAGCTGAAAGCGGAATATGAACATCTTTTAAAATATGCTGCTTCCAGAGTGTGTTTCTCATGCCTGAAATCTGCTCCGCCGTCCTATATTACAGATCTGAAAAATGTCTATATGGATGGCATGGAAGAAATTCTTGTGAATGATAAAGAAATCTATGAAAAGATTTGTAGTTATTTCAAGAAAGAAATGCCGGAGAATCTGGAACTGGTCCATTTCCATGATGACAGTGGTTATCCACTTGGAAAGATTTATAGTACAGAAACAGCGGTTGAACATGCCTTGTCAGAAAGAGTCTGGCTGAAACATGGAGGATATCTGGTGATCCAGGTGACAGAGGCACTTACCGTGATAGACGTAAATTCCGGGAAAAACGTCCGTAAAAAGGGTGATGATGAGTCTACATTGAAGATGAATCTGGAAGCAGCGAAGGAAACAGCCAGACAGATACGTCTTCGAAATCTGTCTGGAATTATTCTGATCGATTTTATAAATCAGGATGAGGAGAAGAACGAGGAAGTTTTATTAAAAGAATTCCGATATTTTCTCTCAAAAGATCCGATCCAAACAACATTAGTTGATATTACAGCACTTGGACTTGCTGAGGTGACGAGAAAGAAAGTGCGTAAGCCGCTGCATGAAGCAGTAAGAGAGATGGAATAGCAGATGCATTTGCAGGCAGAGACAACAGAGGAGATGCTAATATAATGAGTAAGAAAGAACTAAAAACAAATGCAATGAGAATCTTGGACAGGAACAAGATCCCATATGAATATGAAACCTATGAGTGTGATGAATTTGTCGATGGAATCACAACAGCAGATAAAATCGGTCTTCCGCATGAACAGGTATATAAGACGCTTGTGACAGTTGGAAAAACAGGCGGACATTATGTGTTTGTTATTCCGATCGCGGCGGAACTTGATCTGAAAAAGGCTGCGAAGTCAGTTGGGGAAAAATCAGTAGAAATGCTCCATGTGAAGGATATTACTGCGGTGACCGGTTATGTGCGTGGTGGCTGTACGGCAATCGGAATGAAGAAGCAATTTCCGACTGTGATCGATTCCAGTGCACAGCATCAGGAATACATTTATGTAAGTGGCGGGAAGATTGGAATGCAGATCAAATTGAAACCGGATGATCTGAAAAAGGCTGCACGGGCGGAATATGGAGAGATCACGTTTTGATTGATGATTATTAATGTTTATAAGAAATTCCTATAAGTTTTCTTATTTAAAAGTTTACAAGAACTGTGGAACACTGTATAATAATGAACCGATAATGCAGAAAGCAGTATTGTTACTGTTCACGGGAAACTCGAAACAGCAACGCAGAATTACATTGGAGGAATAGCGAGAATGAAGAAAGTAGTAAAGTTCGGCGGAAGTTCTCTTGCGAGCGCAGAACAGTTTAAAAAAGTTGGAAATATTATCCGTGCAGAAGAATCCAGAAGATATGTTGTACCGTCTGCTCCGGGAAAGCGTTTTTCAGCTGATACAAAGGTAACAGATATGCTCTATGGCTGCTATGCAGCTGCTGAGAACGGTGAAGATTTCACAGAGAAGCTTGCAGCAATTAAAGATAGATATCAGGAAATTATTAATGGACTCGGTTTGAAGTTCTCCCTGGATGAGGATTTTGAAGTGATCCGCAAGAACTTTGCAGAAAAAGCTGGAAGCAACTATGCAGCATCCAGAGGAGAATTCCTGAATGGTAAGATTATGGCTGCATATCTTGGATTTGAATTTATTGATGCAGCAGAGGTTGTTCGTTTTGACGAGAATGGAGATTTCCAGTCCGAGATCACAAATGAAATTATGTCTGCACGACTTGAAAAGGCTAAGAATGCTGTTATCCCGGGATTCTACGGAGCAACAGAGGAAGGACGTGTAGTTACATTTTCAAGAGGTGGTTCTGATATCACAGGTTCTCTTGTAGCTCGTGCAGTCAATGCAGATCTTTATGAGAACTGGACTGATGTATCAGGATTCCTGATTGCAGATCCAAGAATCGTAAAAGGATCAAAATCAATTGAGACAATTACATATAAAGAGCTTCGTGAGCTTTCTTACATGGGCGCAAGTGTCCTTCATGAAGATGCAATCTTCCCGGTAAGAAGAGCAGGAATCCCGATCAATATCCGTAATACAAATGCTCCGGAGGACAAAGGAACACTTATCGTAGAAGCAACATGCTGTCAGCCGAAGTACACAATTACAGGAATCGCCGGAACAGATGGATTCGCTGCGATCACAATTGAAAAAGCGATGATGAACTCAGAAGTTGGTTTCTGTCGTAAAGTACTTCAGGTATTTGAAGATAATGGTGTTTCTATCGAGCATATGCCATCTGGAATTGATACAATGACAATTTTTGTCCACAAGGATGCGTTTGAAGAAAAAGAACAGCAGATTCTTGCAGGTATTCACAAAGCTGTAGATCCAGATCACATTGAACTTGAGTCCGATCTTGCACTGATCGCAATTGTGGGTCGTGGAATGAAGTCTACAAGAGGTACGGCAGGAAGAATCTTCTCTGCACTTGCTCACGCACACATTAATGTCAAGATGATCGACCAGGGATCCAGTGAGCTTAATATCATCGTTGGTGTACGTCATGATGATTTTAAAAATGCGATCAAGGCATTGTATGAGATTTTTGTATTGACACAGATTTAAAACCAAGAAAGGCTGAAAAGAGATGAATATCTTATTTTTTCTGAAACCGAAGAGCGAGGTCGCTTTTATTTATGATTACAGTACATTACGTCAGGTTTTGGAAACAATGGAATTTCATAAATATGCATCAATTCCAATGCTGAATAAGGCAGGGGAATATGTCGGAACAATGACAGAAGGAGATATCCTCTGGGGAATCAAGAAGTATACGAATCTGAATCTGAAAGAGGCAGAGACAATTTTTATCCAGGATTTTCCAAGAAAAGCAGATTATGAGGCTGTATCGGCAGATGCTGATATGGAGGATCTTCTTCAGAAAGCGATGAATCAGAATTTTGTTCCGGTTGTGGATGACCAGAAGAAATTCATTGGAATCATAACAAGAAAAAGTATTATTGAATACTGTTATGAAAAAATAAAAAAATTAGATGAACCCTATTGACAAATCTAAATTCGCAAGTTAATATATATGAGTATGCCGCACAACGAGGTATTTAAGTTCTGATTTCAGACACCATAGTTGGCGAGTAATGATAATAGGAGGTGCCATATGTACGCGATTATAGCAACAGGTGGTAAACAGTACAAAGTAGCTGAAGGCGATATCATTAGAGTAGAGAAACTTGGGGTAGAAGCTGGTGAGACTTATACATTTGACCAGGTACTTGCAGTTAACAACGACAAGATGGTTGTTGGTAACCCGACAGTTGAAGGTGCAACAGTTACAGCTTCTGTAATCGGTGACGGTAAAGCTAAGAAAGTTATCGTTTACAAGTATAAGAGAAAATCTGGATACCATAAGAAAAACGGTCACAGACAGCAGTACACAGAAGTAAAGATCGAAAAGATCAACGCTTAATCTGTTTCTGATGATTAAGGTAACCATTTATAAGACCGAACGGCAGGAATATGCTGGGTTTGATATGGAGGGTCATGCGGGATATGCAGAGGCCGGTGAAGACATTGTCTGTGCCGGAGTATCCGCTCTCGTGATCAATGCGCTGAATTCGATTGAGCGTTTTACAGATGATGAGACAAGCTGCGTTTCGGATGAAGATACCGGAAGTATTGAGTTCCGTTTTGACGGAATACCATCACATGATGCCACATTATTGCTGGATTCCATGATTCTTGGTCTGGAAGAGATAGAAGACAGCAATGACTACGAGAAATATATCGACATAATTTTCAAGGAGGTGTAATTACCATGATGAAAATGAATCTTCAGTTTTTCGCTCATAAAAAAGGAGTTGGTTCTACAAAGAACGGTCGTGACTCCGAGGCAAAGAGACTGGGCGCTAAAAGAGCAGACGGACAGTTTGTAAAAGCTGGTAACATTCTTTACAGACAGCGTGGAACAAAGATCCATCCAGGACTTAACGTAGGACGCGGTGGAGATGACACTCTGTTTGCACTTGTAGACGGTGTAGTAAGATTTGAAAGAAAAGGAAGAGATAAGAAACAGGTTTCTATCTATCCAGTAGCTGAGTAATCAGTTTTGGCTGGAAAGTTCCGACGGAATCTTTTCACTCGCATACATGGCAAAAGGAAGCCTCAGACGTTTTTTAAGGTCTGAGGCTTTTTCTTTCAAAGAAATCTTTTATTGTCAGATGATGAAGAAATTTACGCATATATGATGTGAATAAAGATACAGAAACAGTTGTTGATACAAATTAAGAGGAGAATAATATGTTTGCAGACAGAGCTAAGATATTGATCCGTTCCGGTAAAGGCGGAGACGGTCACTGCAGCTTCCGCAGAGAACTGTATGTACCAAACGGCGGACCGGACGGTGGAGACGGTGGACACGGCGGAGACCTGATCTTCGAAGTAGATGAAGGGCTGAATACTCTTGTTGACTACAGACATAAGAGAAAATTTGCTGCCGAAGATGGGGAACAGGGCGGAAAGCGCCGCTGTCACGGTAAGGACGGAAAAGACCTTGTTCTTCGTGTGCCGGAAGGTACAGTAATTAAAGAATCTGTTACAGGAAAAGTTATCGCTGATATGTCCGGAGAGAACAGACGTCAGGTTGTCTTAAAAGGCGGAAGAGGCGGACTTGGAAATCAGCATTTTGCTACTTCCACCATGCAGGTTCCGAAGTATGCACAGCCGGGACAGCCGGCAAGAGAGCTGGAAGTGAATCTGGAATTAAAGGTAATCGCAGATGTTGGTCTGATCGGTTTCCCGAACGTTGGTAAATCTACATTGCTTTCCCGTGTTACAAATGCGGAACCGAAAATTGCGAACTATCATTTCACAACATTGAATCCGAATCTTGGTGTTGTTGATCTGGATGGAGCAAAGGGATTTGTTATGGCTGATATTCCTGGATTGATCGAGGGTGCATCCGAAGGTGTAGGCTTGGACATGAGTTCCTTCGCCATATAGAGAGAACAAAGTTAATGATCCATGTTGTAGATGCAGCAGGAACAGAAGGAAGAGATCCGGTTGATGATATTCATAAGATCAATGCAGAGCTTGCTGCTTACAATCCGGAAATTGCGGAACGTCCGCAGGTAATCGCAGCAAACAAGACGGATCTGATCTATGATCCGGAAGATGATCCGGTTCAGCGCTTGAAAGATGAATTTGAGCCAAAGGGAATCAAAGTATTTCCTATCTCCGGAGCTACAGGAAAAGGAATCTCCGATCTTCTCTACTACGTAAGTAACGAGCTTCAGAAGCTGGATCAGAAACCGGTAGTATTCGAGCAGGAATACTTCCCGGATGATGAACTGATCTATGAAGATCTTCCTTATACGGTAGAACAGGCAGATGGAATGTATGTAGTTGAAGGTCCGAAGATTGAGAAAATGCTTGGATATACGAATCTTGATTCAGAGAAGGGATTTGCATTCTTCCAAAAGTTCTTAAAAGATTCTGGTATTTTGGCAGATCTTGAAAAAGCAGGTATCCAGGAAGGTGATACAGTTAGAATGTATGGACTTCAGTTTGACTATTATAAATAAGGAGAATATTATGACTACAAAACAAAGAGCCTATTTAAAAGGACTTGCAATGACAATGGATCCGATTTTCCAGGTTGGAAAAGCAAGCATGAATCCGGGACTTACGGAGCAATTGCCGAGGCACTGGAAGCACGTGAGCTGATCAAGATCAGTGTTCTGAAGAACTGCATGGATGATCCGAGAGAAATCGCAGAGACACTTGCAGAGAGAACACAGTCTCAGGTTGTTCAGGTGATCGGAAAGAAAATCGTTCTTTACAAAGAAGGAAAAGACGATAAAAAGAAAATTCAGCTTCCAAAATAATTATTATTCAGCTTCTGAGTTTATGATTCGGAAGCTGAATTTGAATATAAGAAACTCGCAAAGCGTGTTTCTTACAGTAGAAAAGGAACAGGTACAGACAATGAAGATTGGTATTATGGGCGGAACCTTTGAACCAATTCATATAGGACATCTTCTTCTTGGTGAGTTTGCTTATGAAGATTTTGGGCTTGATGAGATCTGGTTTTTACCGAATGGAAATCCTCCACACAAAGAGACACTCGATACAGAAGAAGCAATGCATCACAGGATCGAGATGGTTCGTCTTGCAATAAAAAGTAATCCGAATTTCTCATTGAATCTTTCAGAAGCGGATACGAAGAAGCATTCTTATACGTATCAGACAATGAGGCATTTTAACGAGATCTACCCAAACGATGAATTTTATTTTATTCTCGGAGCGGATTCTCTGTTTGCTTTTGAAGAGTGGAAAGATTTCAGAAAAATTTTTACGACCTGTACGATTCTTGCAGCAATGCGTGACGACAAAGATGCTTCAGCAATGAAGGGACAGATACGATATCTCACGGAAGCATACGGAGCGCATATAGAACTGCTTCGCGCACCGTTGGTAGAGATTTCCTCCACTACAATAAGAGAAAGGGCAGCAAAGGGGCTCAGCGTGCGTTATATGGTGCCTGATGTTGTCGCGGATTACATCAAAGAAAAGAAACTATATATTTAAAGCATATTTTATCTGCACCTGCCAAAACGGCGGTGAACAGTAACCAGAGAGGAGACAGAATACGATTATGAAGGAAGCTTTCGTTGACATTAGAAAACAACTGGAAAAAAAGCTGAAAAAAGATCGTTTTGAACATACAATCGGAGTTATGTATACAGCAGCATCTCTTGCAATGCGTTATCATGAAGATATCGATGATGCTATGATGGCAGGACTCCTGCATGATTGTGGAAAGTATGGTTCTGTGCAGGAACAGGTTGAGAGATGTCAAAAACACGGTATTCTGCTTACACAATCAGAACTTGAGATGCCTGCATTGGTTCATGCGAAACTGGGAGCATATTTCGCAGAGAAAGAGTATGGTGTGATCGATAAAGGCGTTTTAAGCGCAATTACATGGCATACAACAGGACGACCGAAGATGACAATGCTTGAGAAGATTATTTATATTGCTGATTATATCGAACCGAACAGAAAGATAATTCCTGGTCTTCAAAAGATCCGTGAAACTGTGTTTGTCGATATTGACCACGCAATCTGTCTTTGTGCAGGGAATACGGTTAATTATCTGCGTAAGAATGGTAAGCCGGTAGATCCGATGAGCATTGAAACTTATCAATATTATAGCGATAAAGGAGAATAATGATGAATCAGTCAAAAGAAATGGCAAAGCTGGCATATACAGCCCTCAGTGATAAAAAAGGAGAAGATATCCAGATCATCGATATCTCAGGCGTGTCTGTACTTGCAGATTATTTCCTGATTGTAAATGGTAACAGTGACAGTCAGGTGAATGCTCTTGTGGACAATGTGGAGGAAGAACTGCATAAAGCAGGATATTCTCTGGTACAGAGAGAAGGAAATGCATCCGGAAGATGGGTGTTGCTTGATTTTGGTGATATTATTGTACATGTATTTGACAGAGAGAACAGACAGTTCTACAATTTGGAGAGAATCTGGAAAGATGGACATCATGTGTCTGTTGAAGATCTTGAAGCATAAATAATGAGAGTTATAAAAAACTGGCAGAAGAGTAGTGGAGTACTACACTCTGCCAGTTTTTTATACTTTGAGTTCTAATTAAAAATCCTATATCCAGTAATGAGATTTAATACATACGGATAACACCGATTACCTTACCCAGGATAGTGACATCTGTAAGAATGATCGGATCATATGCATCATTTTCCGGCTGCAGGCGGATAATACCTTCTTCACGATAGAAAGTCTTGACTGTAGCGCCATCTTCAATCAGTGCAACTACCTGTTCCCCATTTTCAGCAGATGGAGTCTGCTCAACAATAACATAATCCCCACTCAGAATTCCTGCATTGATCATACTTTCACCTTGTACCTGAAGCATAAATGTCTGCTTGTTTGGCATATATTCTACAGGAATAGGAAAATAATCTTCAATATTCTGTTCTGCAAGAAGCGGTTCGCCGGCAGCGACACGGCCTATGATCGGAATATTCACCATCTCTCTTCTTGTCAGGTTGAAATTATCATCCAGAATCTCAATTGCACGGGGCTTGGTAGGGTCTCTTCTTATGTAACCATTCTTTTCCAGCGTCTCCAGATGCGAATGAACGGAAGAGGTAGACTTTAAATTCACAGCCTCACAGATCTCACGAACTGCCGGCGGAAAGCCTCTTGTTAAAATCTGGTCTTTTATATATTCTAAAATCTCTTTTTGCTTAGGAGTAATATTCCCTTCTGACATATTGTTCCCTCCGAATCTACTATAATCATAAGAACATAATAACACAGCATTTTTTAGAAAGCAAACATTTGTTGCGAAAATATGTTCGGTTTTATGAAGTAAAATGCTTGACAAACATTTGTTCGAACGATATAATAAAAATACAAAAGAACAGATGTTCGATACATAGCAATAACAGAAGATAAGTATACAGTAAGCGAAAAGAGAGGAAGAGGATTATGAAAAAGTATTCAGGAAATCATTCAGTAAATTCAAAGAAGAAACATGGTGTTATTCGTCATTCTGGTTTGGTAATATGCAGTATTCTTTTATTCTCTGCAGCTGTATGTACTTTGGAATGTTCCGAGTTTCGGCAAAGGAAATAGATCAACAGAGAACTTCAGATGCTATTGAGATCTGTTACACAAGCAGATTAATTGAACCAGGTGACAGCCTTTGGAGCATTGCAGAAGAAACAATTACAGACGGATACGGCTCCGTAAGCGAATATGTAGAAGCACTTAAGGTGATGAATCATCTTGATTCAGATACGATTCATGCAGGTCAATACCTGATGATCGCTTACGAAAAATTATAAATGGTATCAATATACACCCTATGTATTGATATATACACTCCCTGAATCCGAAGAAGATTGCTATCTGCTTTCCAGAAATAGCGCTTTAAATAGCAGCAGATAGTCTCTTCGGATTTTATTAACAGAAATCAATCTATACGACAAATACCGATTTTTCCAAAAGATATAGACGAAAAACAGTACTTATGTTAAAATATATAAGAAATATGGGGTTTTCAGTAAATTTGAATCTATAAAGGAGCTTTTAATATGGCAGAAACTTCTAACAGAAAAACATATCACGAACAGACATATATAGATAACACATTACGTCTCAGAGAGATCCTGAAGACATTACCTCCATTTGCAAAGGATTATTTTCGTGCCGTGGAACCAACGACATCTGCGCGGACCAGGATTTCTTATGCCTATGATATTCGTGTTTTCTTTCATTTCCTTATGGAGAATAATCCGGTTTATAAAAATTATACGATCGAACAATTTGAGGTACATGATCTGGAACGCCTGGAGCCAGTAGATATTGAGGAATACCAGGAATATCTGAAGGTCTATAAGAATGACGAAGAAAAATGTATCACGAACACAGAAAAGGGACTTGCAAGAAAGATGTCTGCGCTTCGTAGCTTTTATGGATATTATTTTAAGCGTCAAATTATCAGTAAGAACCCTACGTTGCTTGTGGAGATGCCAAAGATGCACGAGAAAGCGATTATACGGCTCGATACGGATGAGATCGCAATGCTCCTGGATTATGTTGATCATGGAGGGGATAATCTTACAGGTCAGCGGAAAGCCTATTTTGAAAAGACAAAAAATCGAGATCTGGCAATTCTGACGCTTCTGCTTGGAACAGGAATCCGTGTATCAGAATGTGTTGGACTGGATCTCCAGGATATTGATTTTAAGAATAACGGAATTACTGTAACACGAAAAGGTGGGAATCAGATGGTTGTGTATTTCGGTGAAGAGGTTGAGAATGCATTAAAGACGTATCTTTACACGACCAGGAAGCAAACTATACCACTCTCCGGTCACGAAAACGCACTGTTCCTGTCTACCCAGCGAAAACGTATGGGCGTTCAGGCAGTTGAAAATATGGTAAAGAAGTACGCCAGGGAGGTCACTCCGAATAAGAAGATAACTCCACATAAACTGCGCAGCACTTACGGAACAGCACTTTATAAAGAAACCGGAGACATTTATCTTGTCGCAGATGTTCTGGGGCATAAAGATGTCAATACAACAAAGAAACATTATGCAGCAATCGATGAAGACCGACGCCGTCAGGCGGCAGGTGCTGTAAAGCTTCGTGAAGTATAGGAAGTAAAAAGAATAAGAATAGATAAAAAGGATACAGAAAGAATGCACTACTGCTCTTCTGTATCCTTTGCACTATACATTTTAATAAATAAGATTAAACAATATTTCTGGCTTCTTTTTCAATACTTTCTTTTAAAAGAATATACTGTTCAATTGCTTTCGCTGTACCTTGTACTCCGAGTTCAGAACTGTTTAAGCAAAGCTCATAGCTGGCTGCCTCGCCCCACTTCTTGTTTGTATAATAATTGTAATAGCTTGCTCTCTTTTTATCCGTCTTATTGATCAGATCTTTTGCTTTCGCATCCGTAAGATCAAGTCTTGTTGCTACACGACGAATACGATCTTCCATATCTGCACGAATGAAGATGCTGACAACATTTGGATAGGATTCAAGTGCATAATCTGCACAACGGCCTACCAGGACACATGGTCCCTCATCTGCAATCTTTTTAATTGCATCAAACTGTGCAAGAAAAACTTTGTGATTGATAGGCATCTCCGTGTATGTGTTGCCGGCATATCCCATAGAATATGTATCCATCACAAGAGAATATAGAAAACTGTTCGTTGGCTTTTCGTCATGAGTCTCAAATAATTCCTCACAGATACCACTTTCTTTTGCTGCACGTGCAAGCATTTCTTTGTCGTATAATTTAATTCCAAATGCCTCGGCAACGAAATGTCCGATCTCTTTTCCACCACTTCCGTACTGACGTCCGATTGTTATAATAGTATTTGTCTTCATAATAAGTCACACTCCTTTTCAAGTCTATGCGAAATCTTATGTATATTATAACCAAAAAGATGAAAAAAGACAATGTCAATTCACTATTTCCTATACTATTTCCTATACTTAGTTTTGTTTTCTTAATTTATTTAATAAATCTTTAAAATAGTCTGGCAAAGGTGCGTCAAATTCTATGTATTCTCCTGTAGATGGATGAGTGATACCAAGGATTTTTGCATGCAAAGTCTGTCCCTGGAGTTTATAAGGACATTTTGCAGGACCATAAATCTCATCGCCCAGAATTGGATGTCCGATACTGGACATATGAACGCGGATCTGATGTGTCCGACCGGTTTCAAGCTGGCACTCAATGTAGGTAAAATTACCAAATCTTTCCAATACACGGTAATGAGTGACTGCATGTCGCCCATTTGGTGCTTTTGTACTCATCTTCTTACGATCTGTAGGGTGCCGACCAATCGGAGCGTTTACAGTGCCTGTATCCTCCTTCAGATTGCCATGTACGATAGCGTGATACTTTCTTGTGATAGAATGTTCTTTCAATTGTTCTGCAAGAATCTGATGGGCTTTATCGTTTTTACAGATCAGAAGGGAACCGGTTGTATTCATGTCAATCCGATGGACGATTCCCGGACGGATTACACCATTGATTCCTGACAGGTTTTCTCCACAGTGATATAGAACCGCATTGACCAGCGTATGGCTGTAATGTCCCGGTGCAGGATGTACAACCATTCCTTTTGGTTTGTTAACGACGAGAATGTCATCATCTTCATAGAGAATATCCAGAGGAATATTTTCGGGCTGAATATCAAGTGGTTCCGGGTCAGGGATCTGAAGAATGATAGTATCCCCTGTTGTTAACTTGTAATTCGCTTTAACCGGTAATTGATTTACAAGAATTTTTTTTTCTTTAATTAATTTCTGGATATAAGAACGGGAAAGGCTCTCTATTCTCCCGTCAAGGAATTTATCGATCCTTTCCCCTGTAATATCCGCATTAAAATGAAGTTCTTCCATAAGCTTTCAGAATCCTTCCTGTTGTGGGTTTTTATCTGTTTTTAAAATTTAAAAACTCAAAATCGTTGTCGTCCTTATAATAAAATAAAATGAGAACAACAAATAAAATACATGCAATTACAACATAGCAGTCTGCAACATTAAAGATTGGAAAATCAATCAGTCGGAAATAGAAAAAGTCAACAACATAATCAAGTTTCACACGATCGATCATATTTCCCACGGCTCCGGATGCAAGCAGTACAGCACAGATACGCAGTGGTCTGTAATGTGGTGTAAATGGCATCTTCTGGTACAGATACAAAATAACAGCGAGTATAATAATACCTCCGACCACAAATACAATCTGTCGATTCTGCATAATACCAAATGCAGCTCCGCGGTTCTCAAGATAGCGAAGTTCAAAAACTCCGGAAATCAAAGAGAAAGACTCGAGACGGCGTAAAATAGTAGATGCAAGATATTTGGTCCATTGGTCAAGTGCTAATGTGAGCAGAAACCCAATGGCAGCGAAAAGATAACTCTTTGTCTTTGTTTTTGTATTATTCATGAGTCGATAAGCTCCTCTTTTCTAAGCTTTTTAGATTATACATATTTCTGAATAGTTACACTGATCCGATTCTTTTTAGTGATTTTCCCTGCTTCCTCAAAACGGAACTTACCTAATCCGCGTACAGAGATAAGATCTCCTTCTTTTACCTGATATCCATTGCTTGTAATCAATTTGCCGTTTACAAAGACCTTTGCGCCTTCAATGAGTCCGGACAGTTTACTTCTGGAAGAAGAAAATGCAAGTGGAAGTAGACTGTCTAAGCGAACAGATGAAACAGTTCCTTTTATCTGCTGGAAATCAGGTGTGTAGTTTATCATATCTAAGTTGATGACAGAACTATCTATAACAGTGTGACGAACCCGGGTTAAGTCTTCTGTTACAACAGATGCAAGGTCCTTGTTGATAAAAAGAAGTGCTGAATCTTCTGTCACAAGAATATCCCCGGTTTTTGAACGGTCAATCCCAAGATTTAATATGGAACCAAGAAAATCTCTGTGAGTCAGGTCTTCGGAAAATCTTTTATTTTTTGGTTCTATTTTCACAGCACAAAACGGATAATCAATCTCTTTCGGAGTAATATCAGATACCCCATAACGCAAAGAAAGAGCCTCAGGGATAAATGCAGCCATCTGACGCTCCGCCATATCATACCCGCCAAAGAGGACATATCTTGAATAAAGCTTGTTCTTTGGCAGGGTATGCAGGATATTCTGATCATTCAGGTTAAGAAAATCCGAATATGTAACAATTTCACGTTCAAAAGCAATTCTGGAAAGTTCAATAAATCTGTGTTCCAAAAGCTTTGTTTCTTTTTTCTGATTTTCTTTTATCATAATAATTCTAAAATCCAGTTCCTATAGTTGAAGTTAAATTCTAGTATCTTCCACGAACACTTGGTGTTTCCATAGATCCACTGAGAAGATCCTGAAGATCACCGGAAATATCAACATTTGTAGGTGTAACAAGGAAGATATAGCTGGAAATCTTCTGAAGGTTTCCGCTGATCGCAAATGCTGCTCCGGAAATAAAATCAATAATTCTCTGTGCGATCTCAAGATCCATACCTTCTAAGTTAAGGATTACAGTACGGCCTGCAAGTAATGTCTCTGTGATCTCACGGGAATCATCTACAGAAGTTGGTTTTACAACGCATACTTCCATGTTTCCGCCGTGTTTTGCAGCAGGACGCATTGGTGTAACCTTGCTGGAAGCGGAAGGCTGAAACGTCTTACCTTCATCAGCATCAAAGTCATTGAAAGATTCCTCTTTATTATTCTTCTTACCGAAGAAAGAACGACGCGGTTTTTCCTCAAAATCACCGTCATCTGCAAAATCATCATCATCATAAAATTCATCGTCATCATAATCGTCATCATTTAACTTCATGATGTCAAGAAATTTATCAAATACACCCATTTTTACACTCCTATCTTGTCCCCTTTTTCAGGTGGCGCTCTTTTTTATTCATACAGTCCAACGAAAAAATGATACTATTCAATTACTGTTCCAAAAATACTGTAAACAGTAACTCATTCTTCAGGTTAATAGATTAAGTCAGATATTATAGTTCCTTGCACCAAAGATACCAGTTCCAACTCGAACCATAGTTGCTCCCTCTTCTATGGCAACCTCGTAATCATTGGTCATTCCCATTGAAAGTATGTTCACATAAACATTATCAATGTTTTTCTCATTAATGTCAACAGATAATTTATGTAAATTTGCGAAAATATGACGATTTTCTTCCGGGTTATCGACAAAAGGTGCAATTGTCATCAGTCCGCAGACCTTGATATGTTCGAAATTTGCAATCTTTTCAATAAACGGGAGAACTTCTTCTGTTTTAAGTCCAAACTTACTTTCTTCCTGAGCAACATTTACTTCAATTAAAATATTAGCTGTAAGATTATGTTTTGCAGCTTCCTTTTCAATTGTCTCTGCAAGCTTGACAGAATCGACAGAGTGGATCAGATCTACTTTATCAATAATATATTTTACCTTATTGGTCTGCAGATGTCCGATCATGTGCCAATGGATATCATCAGGAAGTGCATCGTATTTGGCTGTGATTTCCTGCACTTTATTCTCACCAAACACACGGACACCGAGATCGTAAGCTTCCTGAAGCATTTCTATCGGTTTTGTCTTACTTACGGCGATCAATGTAACTTCTTCCCGCTTGCGTCCGGCACGGTCACAGGCTGCCTGAATCTTTGCTTCTACTTCTTTTAACTGTGTTTCTAGCATAAGTTATCTCTCCTTTTTTAAATTTGATTATCCTCTTTTTGATTTTGTATCCAATTTTCAAAGGGCTACAAAATCAAATCACTGAAATACAACATCATCAGAGGAAACACCGGCTCCGTTTTGTACGATATGATCGTAATTTGAAAGTCCGTAAGAATCTCCTTCCTGAACAATGTAATATTCGTCGCTTTCACATAAAATGGATACTTTTTTGAAAATAGCGTATCCTTTATTGATATTGTAGACTCCCTTTAATGGCTTTTGGGTATCAATCGTATAAGTATCAGAAGAATCCGGTTTTACAATCACTGTTCCGGATTTCAGCTGATCTCGACTTAAATAAACTTCTCCATCATCGGAGGTGTCATAGATATCAACAGCCTGAAATGAGGCAGTTCCTTTTGAATCCAAAACCATAACACCTTCTAAAGAGCTGTTACCTCCGTTTGTAATGTAATCATGAGGAATTACAAAGAACTGCTCTTCTACTACGGCAGATTTTGGAATCTTCAGGCCACACTCATCTTCTAAGATAAGTTCTATGTTCAGAAAACGCTCTGATGCATAACGAATCATAGAGTTGTCAAAGGTCAGAACACCATAGAAATTCCCATCTCGTTCAAGAACAGAGAAAGCGGACCACATCTTTTCACTGTCTTTATCTATGCGGACCTGCACATTCTGTAAATCAGATTTCTGAAATTCTTTTGCGGTGTCTTCTTTTAAAGGTATCACTACGTACCAGTTTTCACTGGTAATCAAGCGGTAAGCCGGTGAACCGCTTGATATCTTCATCTGATCGGTAAGCTCAGTTACTTTATAATTTGTTTTATTAAAATTATCTGCTGTAAAATTGTCAACAGTTAAGGACTCTAAACCATCAATCGTATAGGAAACAATTCCGTCCTGTCCGGCAGAAGCTGTTGTGACAGTTTGTCCGCTGCTCTCAATTACAGATGCAAGCTGCGCAGTTTTAGTTGTGCGGTATGCATTTTGCAATGTATTTTGCAGCTCATTCTTTAAGGTATAGATACTTGAAAAGTTGGAATTGTCATAGTTTTCATTGAATGTCTGAAGTTGTGTCACAAGTCCTGATTGAACATCAGGACTAAGATCTGCAGTTGAAGATGATTCCGTAGATGAATCATCAAAATTCAAAGCATTCTTTGAAATTGCATAAACAGGTGCGCCATATTTGACTTTGCTGTTCCCATTCTGATAATAATTAATGTAGCCGTCTGATTCTGCATTTACAGTTGTTTCCTGGCGGATGATCAATCCAGTATAGGTATTATCCTTCACAATACTGCCCTCCCGCACTTCATAAATAGAAGGCTTATCTTCTAAAAGATATGCGGTAATAGTAACAATAAGATAAATAAATACAACGGCAAACAGAAACATTCCAATATTAAATTCTTTTTTTGCCTTATATCTTTTTATATTTACAGACTTGTTTTTTTTTCTTTGCCAAGATAAAAATATTACCTCCTGTCATTTCTGCTTTAACTTTGTTAGTATATCATTTTTTTGTGTATATTCCAGCCTTTCAGGGGAAGAATACATATTAATAAATCAAAAGAGCGTTACTGAAAACAGGAAACGGTAAAGGAGAATATTACATGAAATAAGATAGAAAAAAACCATGCGGACAGATTAAAAATGAAAGCTTCTAATTTGTTGCTCTGTGCCACATGGCTTTTTCGTATCGGTTTTTCTTTATTCTGTTTTAGTTGTTTCTCCAGCCTCAAGAAGCCGGTTCATCTCCTGGTAAAGAAAACTCTTATCTTCAGCCCCCATAATAATGGAAATATAAGGATTCTTTTCCAGATCTTCGCTATAAAGGATCACACAGCACCCTGCTTCATCTGTGGTACCGGTCTTACCGCCAAATACACGAATCCCTTCAGGGGCATTGATCTTCCCTGAGGAATAATAGTTGGTTGGGACTACATCAAATGTTCTTGTTGTACCATCTGCTCCGGTAAGATTCATTGTATAAGAATCCATGGAAATAATGTCCATAAATCTCTGATCCTGAATGCAGGCATTAAAGATCAGATACAGGTCATATGCTGTTGTATAGTGGTTTTCATTATGAAGTCCGTGAGGATTCACGAAATGACTGCCAGTGGCACCAAGAGCTTTCGCTTCTGAGTTCATAAGCTCAGCAAAAGCTTCTACACTTCCGGAAATATGTTCAGCGATAGCAACACCACAATCATTACCTGAACGAAGTAAAAGACCACATAATAAATCATAAAGTGTCACTGTATCACCAGGCTGCAGGTTGCAGACTACTTCATCAGAGGCAAAGCTTGAAACACTGTCAGAAACAGTTACAATGTCATCCATATTACCGTACTTAAAAGCAAGGTATGCAGTCATAAGCTTTGTTGTACTTGCAGGATATAATTTATCATAAAGTTTATATCCATATTCAACTGTTTCATCATTTAGATTGAATAATCCTGCGGCATGAAGAGAATCCTCATCATCAAATCCAGTGAGAGCCACATCATCAGCAGCGACGCATAAATCATCAGCAAACAAACTTCCCTGGTATAAATTAGAGTTATAAGTGGCTGTCTCATATGTCCGGACAGGATCACCACCATATTCTTTGTAATACCAGACTCCGCCGACAGCTCCGGACAATACAACAATAAGACATATGACAGGAATAAGTATGCGGCTGACAGAATGCCGTTGCTTTCTTCGTCTTCTCTTCTTTTTATATGGTTTACTCATATTATCGATACATCTCCCGCCAGTCAAGGTCGCCTCTGTCAAGAGCAAGGATCAATGCTTCAGCAGTTGCGATATTTGTTGCGATCGGAATGTTATAAATATCACAAAGCTTAACAATGTCATTAACATCCGGTTCATGTGAGTGAGGTGTCAGTGGATCACGGAAGAAAATCAAAAGATCCATCTGATTGTGTTCAATCTGTGAGCCGAGCTGCTGTTTTCCTCCGAGATGTCCAGCAAGATATTTGTGAATGCTTAAGTTTGTTACATTCTCGACCAGTATACCGGTGGTTTCTGTTGCATATAAATTATGCTTACTGAGTATCCCACGGTATGCAATGCAGAAATTCTGCATCAATTTTTTCTTCGCATCATGCGCTACTAATCCGATATTCATAGTGGTATCCTCTCTTTACTGATATTTATTAGGCTGTAAGCCTACATTTAATACAAAACCGATTCCCATGAAAAAACATACTACGGAAGTCAGTCCATAACTGACAAATGGGAGGGACAAGCCTGTATTTGGGAAAATCATTGTAGCTACACTGACGTTAATAAAGCTCTGGATTCCAATCAGTGAAGCAACGCCTCCGCAAATGATCCGCCCTCCTGTATCTTTGGCCTTCAAACCAATTAAGATACACTCTATCACAATTAATAATAACAAAATTATGACTCCACAACAACCCACAAATCCTAATTCTTCACCAATTATTGCAAAAATAAAGTCTGTTTGCGGCTCAGATACGAAATTTCCGTTCTTAACGGATGTTGTTGCGTCATTATCATACCCTTTTCCGGTTAGCTGTCCGGACCCAATTGCCATAACGGAATTTAACTGCTGGTAAGATTCGTCGTCGGCATACTTTTCAGGTTCCAGCCATGCAAGGATACGTTCCTGCTGATAGTCTTTTAAGAACGGCTGGTTTGGCTGTATTGCAACAACAAGCAGTATAATGATCGTCGGTATTGTGATTACAAGAACGGTTCCAATGAGTTTGTAGCTTAATCCTCCAAGGTAAAGAAGGACAGCAAACAATGCGGCAATACAAATTGTTGTAGACAAGTTTGGCTGCTTGTAAATCAATGCAAGTGATGGAAGGATTAAAGCAATTGCCTGAATAATCGTTTTGGGTTCTTTAATCTTCTGCTCTCGTTCCATTAAGAATTTTGCAAAGAACAGAATCATAAGGATTTTTGTAAGGTCGGAAGGCTGGAATTGTGTAAATCCAAGGTTCAGCCATCTTCTCGCGCCATTTACTTTTGTTCCAAAAACCAAAACAGCCAGGAGCATAACAATATTCAGAGCATAAAGCGGCCAATATAGGTTTAAAATCCATTTATAATCAATGAAAGAGATAATAAACATAACAATCAGACCAAGACAAACGCCCATAATCTGACGATTCATTAAATCAGGTCTTGCACTTCGGACCATAAGGATTCCGACCAGTGAAATCAGAGTGACCAGAAAAACCAGACTGATTTTATAATCTCTAATATTATAACGCTGTTTCAAATTAGTAAAAAATGATTTCAATGTTTTTCTCCTGTATATTTTATATGTATATCCGTGCGTGTTATTTTGACATCAAATTGTTCCGGGGAGATTTCTATGTATTTAGAAATCGTCTGATATAAATCCGATGTCAGAAATTCTATCATATCGGGTGTACATTGAATTCTGTCAGTAATTAGCAAATTTCGCAACCTGTCTTTTGCAATTGTAACAGAAGGTACACTCATAATGTGACCTCCTAGTTCTTATGAAAAAGACTGGAGAGTTTACTGCGAAGTCCGGGTTTATGATTAAAATCGGAAATCGGGACTTCTTCTCCTAACAGACGTCTACAGATATTCTGGTAACATTTTCCGGCTAAGGAATCTTCGCCGACTACCGGTTCTCCCTGATTGGTTGCAACAACAACAGACTCATCATCCGGGATGACTCCAAGCAGATCAATCGCTAGAATCTCTGTGACATCCTCTACAGACATCATATCACCTCTGCGAACCATGTCAACGCGCAGACGATTGATCAGAAGTTCATTTTTCCGGATGCCGGAAGCTTCAAGCAGTCCGATAATTCTGTCAGCATCACGAATTGAGGAAACTTCAGGTGTTGTAACAACAATGGAACGCTGTGCGCCTGCAATTGCATTTTTAAAGCCCTGTTCAATTCCTGCTGGACAATCTAAAAGAATGAAGTCATAATCATCTTTTAGTTCGTCAATCAGTTTTTTCATCTGTTCCGGTGATACGCTTGTCTTATCTTTTGTCTGGGCAGATGGGAGCAGGTACAGATTTTCAAATCGCGTATCTTTGATCACTGCCTGTTTCAGACGACATTTGCTTTCAATGACGTCAACAAGATTGTAGACAATGCGATTTTCAAGTCCAAGAACAACATCCAGATTTCGAAGTCCGAGATCTGTATCAATTACAAGAACTTTTTTTCCTGCTGAAGACAGACCAATTCCAATATTCGCTGTTGTTGTTGTTTTTCCAACACCGCCCTTTCCCGATGTAATGACGATTACTTCACCCATGTTGAATATTCCTCCTATTTCCCATGCTTATGTCTTTCCAAAGATTTATTCTATCAGTGGATCAAGGTAAATTCTTTTTCCGTCAACAACTGCAATTTGCGGTCCGTTGATGGAAAGGCTGTCCTGATAGATCAGTTGACGTTTTGCTTCAATATCTCCGATTACAAGTCGCTGCGGCTGCATGGAGAGAGCAATGATAAAAGCATTCCTGTCACCGGCAGCTCCCGCATGAACAGATCCATAGAGAGTACCGAGAATGATAATATTTCCTTTTGCAACTACTTTAGCTCCGAATTCAACATCTCCTAAGATCACAATGCTGGATTCGGATTCAAGAAGCTGTCTTCGCTTTAATGTTCCGCGATAGAATTGTCCATCTGATTTTTCACGTTCAGATAAACACTGTGCTACCGCTTTTTTGTAGATCAGTTCCTTGCGTTCATCATGATCAATGATACAGATAATCTCAAGGTTTGTCGTCTGCGTAATAACCTGTATTAACTGCTCCTCTTCGCTGATGGAAAGTGTCCTTCCGCTAAATGAAACTGCCATCTTTGCATTCTTGAAAAAATCAGCAGATTGTCGGAATTTCTCTTCTACAGCTTTTAAAAGATCCGGGAATGGGAGTTTGGCATTAAGCCGCAGCTCTATACCGGAATGACTGCTTTTTATTGTTACCAGTTCACTCATGATCCCATCCCCTTTCGTTATCTTAATTAATCACCGGCTTCTGCAGTTCCTAAAGAAGAAGCATATCCTTGAAGCAGTTCATCGGCGGATTCTGGATTGAAGTACACTTTTGTGATATCTCTTCCAATTTCAGCTGCATAGGTAGACGCATATCCATTTGCAATGCGGACAGCAATTGAAATTTCAGGTGAATCTGCCGGCGCATAACCGACAAACAGAACATTATCTGCATGTATCTTACTATACTGGGCAGTTCCGGTTTTTCCTCCCATGGAAATATCCATTCCGGCGAAGGTGGAGCTGCTTTTTACCATGCTTTCCATTCCATTGTGTACCAGATCCCATGTACTTGAGCTGATCTCATCCATCTGATTTACAACTTCCGGAGTATAATCTTTAATCAGTTTTCCATTCGAATCGGTTGTTTTATCAATGAGAGAAAGACTGTAAACAGTTCCTCTGTTTGCAACAGCTGTCACATAACGGTTGATCTGGCTGACAGTATAGTTGTTGGTACCCTGTCCAATGGCAGATCGAACAGAGTCAGAATCAGAAATCTGAGGTTGTGATTCAGGAATTTCGATTCCTGACGTCTGGTCAAATCCAAACATTTTTGCATATTTTGCCAGTTTTTCAAGACCGGTATTACTGTCATAGTTACCATTCGAGTCTTGTCCAAGACGATAACCAACTTCATAGAAGAAATCATTACAGGAATGCTGCAGTGCACCTACTACATTCAGACTTCCATGAGCACTTGGATAAATCCAGCATTTTGGACTTGGTGTGATCTTGTCAAATACACCTGAACAACTGATATAGGAGTTTCCGTTAATTACCCCTTCTGTCAGACCGGCTACAGAAGAAAGCATTTTATAAGTAGAACCTGGTGCTGTCTTCTCCTGGGTCGCTCTGTTGTAGAAGGTACGTGACATACCCATGCTCAACTTCACATAATAAGAACGATCCATTACGTTTGAGAGACGATTATTGTCATATCCAGGGTAAGAAACACATGCTAAAACTTCTCCGGTATTTGGATTTGTTACAACTGCACCAGCAGAACATGGCTCAAGTGCCAGTTCACCAGGTGTAAGTTCAAGGTTTTCCAGCTTGCTCTTGATCCAGGAAAAAGCATTTGTCTTTCCGTTGAGTAATCCGTTATAGGTCGAGTCATCCATAGGAAGAATACCCTGTTCATATACGATAGCACAAACTTGTTCACCAGTAACACTACCTGATTTTATAAGATATTTGTAGAGAAGTTTGTCGAAATTACTGTCATCTGCTAAATATTCTTTTAAATATTTTAAAATCTCCTGATAAATCTCTTCTGAACTGGAATAAGAACTGCTTCCAAGTTTGGAAGTATCGATCCAGTTTTTAGAAATCGCATAATTCAGGTAAGTATATAAATTGATTGTCTCATCTTTTGCCCATGCAATATAAGTAGCATCATTCTTATCAATCTGATCTGACATAAGGATGCCTGTATCCTTTGTCAGCAGGGTATC
This sequence comes from Ruminococcus sp. OM04-4AA, assembly GCF_003462585.1. Classification (NCBI taxonomy): domain Bacteria; kingdom Bacillati; phylum Bacillota; class Clostridia; order Eubacteriales; family Oscillospiraceae; genus Ruminococcus; species Ruminococcus sp. OM04-4AA. The sequence goes on from NZ_QTZH01000003.1 coordinate 108,592, forward strand.
ACAGATGTAATCCATATATGCTTTCATTTCATTGGAAAGATCTGTATACGCACTGGCCTGTGAGTTCTGAAGCTCTGATTCGAGCTCGGAAATCGTCGCCGTCTTCTTTTCCTGAAAAATGGAATAAACCTGCTGCTCGGCAGTTTTTGCATCACTGCTTGAAAAGTGTCCGGAATCGATGACGGAATTTCCAATCAGATTATAATATGCATCACTGACCGGGATGATCAGATTCTTAGAGTCATCTACACTGGATGTATCGTATTCCAGAACATTCTGTAGTTTGGATAAAACAATTCCGGCAATCTTCTCTTCCAGAAGTTTATAAGTACTTTCCTGAAGATTTTTATCAATCGTCAGATATACATCATTTCCGGCTTCAGGATCTTTCCGGCTGACAGTATCAGTTACACGTCCGAGGTTATCTACATACACGGTTTTTTCACCTTTTGTGCCCTGAAGGACATTGTCCATGCTTTGTTCAATGCCGGCCTTTCCTACAATATCAGACAGAGAGTACTTTTTCTTTTCATCCTTGTCCAGCGCATCGTATTCATCCTGGGAAATCTGTCCGGTATATCCGATAATAGATGCAAAATACATTCCATCGGTATATTTTCGGATAGAATCTTCTGAAATGTCAACACCGGTAAGAACGTCCTTATTCTCCATAATTGCTGCTGCTGTTTCGTCACTTACATCGGATGCAAGAACTGTATCAATATACTGCTGATATGCATTTAATGCCATTGCATAACGCATGTTGATGATCTTTAAAATATAAGCAGGTTCTAATGTGCTGTCATCAAGGCCATATCCATATTTTTCATCAGTACAAAGATAATGAATGATATCTGCTGCACTTTGGTTCTGTTGCTTTTCTGTAAGCTCATCTATTGTTCTTTTTCCATAGACATCTGCAATAAAACGGAGCTTCTGGGTATCGCTTGACTGTGTAAACTGATAGGTTCCGGAGGATCCAGGATGATACCAAAACTTGAAACAACAGAATCTCCATTTGATTCTACGATAGAAAGAACCTGATCCAGGATTTTATTTAATGCCGCATTTTTTTCAGAACGTTTATCTGTTGTGATGGAGTTTTCAACGGTTGACAGATTAATTGTCACGGAATAAGCCAGCTGGTTATAAGCCAGCAGATTTCCATTACGGTCATAAATATTTCCGCGTGTTGCTGCAACGGATGTCGTCCGGCGGATAGAATATTCGTAGTTTTCAAGATAATCAGACCCTTTTACGATCTGAAGATAGAATAATCTTCCGATCAGGATGGAAGAACTGACACAAAATATAATGATCAAAGTAACGAGTCTTGACTGCATCAGGTAAGCTCCGGCTTCTTTCAGACGGTCTAAAATATTTCTAAACAAATTTACTTGCACTCCTTTTTTCTTCTGCTTCAAGTTTGTGGTTAATAAATAAAATCAGTGGGTATAATCCCAGTGTGATCACGATTGTGTAAATCAGTTCAGGAACGATGATGCGGTTGAGATAATATAAAAAGTTAAAATCACTTCGCAACATGAACATGAGCAAATAAATGATGATACCGTAGAGAAATTCGCTGACAGAAATCAAAAATAACGGCAGCTTGATATCTTCATCAAAATAAAGCTGTTCAAATAATCCGTTTACAAAACCGATTACCAGGTAAAGTAATGCATAAAATCCCAAAATTGTACCAAACTGAATATCTGTGATAAGGCCAGCAAAGAAACCGACCAGCATTCCTTCTTTCTGCCCACGCATAAAACCAAAGGATGCTGTGACAATCAGAATCAGGTTAGGTTTAATTCCGGCAAGTTCCAGATGATTGAATAAGGTACACTGGAGCAGATATGCTGCAAGTACGATCAGTACAGTTACAGCAGCTCTTTTAAATTTCATTAATTTCATGAGTATTCACTCCTATTCGCTCTGATTGGATCCAACCAAATCCGCTTTCGTTGTTGTGATAACAAGAACTTCCTGAAGATTTTTAAAATCTACAGCCGGTGTAATATATCCGGAACGAGTCAGATTGTTAGAGTCGACCGTTACTTCACTGACATATCCGATCAGGATTCCCTGCAGGTATTTATCACTAATATAAGAAGTGACGATCTGGTCTCCGACGGAAACCGTATTATCATTGTTTTCCATCTGACCAAAACGAATCTGGTTATCACTCATAAGTGACAGATCTCCACTTACGATACAACGGTCAGAAGTAGAAAGTACCATTGCACTTACATTACTTGAATCATCGATAATAGAACGGACTTTTGCCCAGGTTGGACCAACTTCTGTGACAATGCCGACAAGACCGCTTCCGGCCATTACGTTCATATCTGCGGCAATACCGTCTTTACTTCCTTTGTCAATGGTAAATGTACTGAACCAGTTTCCGGAATCTTTCCCGATTACATGCGCAGCAGTTTTTTTGTAATCCGCATAGTTCTTGTCCAACTGATATAATTCCTGCAGTCTCTGAAGCTCATAACGTTCTTGTTGCAGATTGTTATTTTCTGTAATCAGAGAGTCAACCTGTTTTTGAAGCTTTGTATTTTCTGCGCGTACCTGTTTCAGAGTTTGGAAATTGTCTTTCATATCTCCCATCCAGCCACCAATCTGATTGATTCCCTGCTGAAGAGGGATAACGGTTACATTTGCAACAACTTTAAATGGACCTCCTACTTTGTCTGAAAAGGAAGATAACAGCATCATAAAAATGCAGAAAACAGAAAGTCCTATAAGTAAATATCTGTTCATAACAGAAGTCTGATTCTTCTTTTTTTTCATATTATCTTAACCACCTATAATCTTCGTCTAACATGGAGTAACTTAATTTTCTATACAAGGTCTTATTCAGTATGATCCTCTGCAGACCTTTGACGGCACAGAGTTCAGGGTCTGTTTTCATGTGAACCGGCAGACCGATACTTTCTTCCAGATAAGTAGAAATCCCTCGCAGATTAGCAAGTCCTCCAGTAATATAAATCCCGTTTTTATTAATATTTCTCCGGACATCGGGAGGCGTACGGTCGAGCATGGAATGAATGGCCTGTACACATTCTCTCAAAGGTTCTTTGATCGCTGCCCGTACAAGACTGATTGGAATGTCAATGTGCGACGGACCGCCGCGCATCATATCTCTGCCGTATACAGTAAGAAAGCTTCCGGTGGACTGGTCAAAAACTCCAAATTCTTTTCGCAGCCGTTCGGCAGTCGGACGGCCAATTATAAAATCTTTAGAATGACGGACAAGATTGGCAATTGCACTATCCAGCTGTTCGCCACCGATCTTAAGCAGACGGTTCATAACAATACCACCGTAGGAAAGAATGGAAAGTTCTGTTGTTCCTCCACCTAAATTGGCGATAAAAGCTCCTGGTTCTTCCAGAACATCAATCCCAAGTCCAAGTCCGTCTGCAAGACCGCGCTCTACAATTCTTACTGATTTTGCTTTCGCTTCAGAATGAAGCACAAGATCATAGAAAGCCTTCTTTTCTACTTCTGTGACATCTGTAGGAACAGCGATCACATATTCTGCCCCACGGATAAACGGACGCTCTTCCTTCAAAAGATCTCCGAGAAGATATTGCATGTCATCAAAACGGGCAATGACACCATTCTTCATCGGAAATATGATCTGTATATTTCCCGGAGCCTTTTCATACATCTCATAAGCATCGTCTCCGACAGAAAAAATATATTTTTTATCTTTCATGGCAATTACATTCTTGGCATGCCATATGCGGTCTTTTTTCTTATCAAAAATCTTGATATCATAAGTTCCAAGATCTAACCCATATACATTCCTGGCCATAAATACACTCCATTCCCTTATCTATTTGCAGATTCTTGAGAAAAGAATCCTTTCTCCCTTAAACTGAAATAACAATTATCTCCAATAATGATGTGATCGAGAAGTTCTATACCGATCAAAGCCCCTGCTTCACGGACGCGCCGGGTTGTCAGAAGATCTTCTTTGCTTGGTGTCGGATCTCCACTCGGATGATTATGCAAAAGAATAATGGATACAGCATTCTTCTGCAAAGCTTCCACAAACAGTTCCCGTGGAGAAACAAGTGTGGAATTTATAGTTCCTGTTGAAACATCCATCTCACTGATCAGCCTGGATCTGGTATTCAGAAGCAAAAGCTTCATTACTTCCCGTTTCTTATGCCGAAGATCCTCCATATAATAACGTGCAATACTGTCCGGGGAGGAAAAATCCAATCCCAGTGAGGCTTCTGCTTTCGCCATACGTCTTGCAAGTTCTGCCAGACAAAGAATCTGGATGGATTTTACCTTTCCGATTCCTTTGATCTTCAGCAGTTGTTCCATAGACCACTGTGGGATGCTGAGAAGTCCTTCAGAGCCAAATGGTGGATGCAGAATCTTCTGGGCAAGCCGAAGCGAATTCTCCCCTTTCGTTCCGGTACGAAGTAAAACAGCTAAAAGTTCCACATCTGTCAGATGTTCTGCACCGTACTGCTCACATTTTTCATAAGGACGGTCTTCAAGATACATCATTTTGATTGTTTCTGTATTTCTATTTTCCATGTGAATCATATCACTGCGATGACATAATACAACGATTTATTTTAGCACAGTTTCAAAAAAGTGTATAGAGAAGATACCAAAAAACCACAAATTTCATAAATGATTAAGATTTATATTTTTGAATGATTGCCTCGGCGACCTTCATTCCGTCCATCGCTGCGGAAGTGATTCCACCGGCATATCCGGCCCCTTCACCACATGGATAGATCCAGTCACAGGAAGCACAGACAAAGTTCTCATCCCTTTCAATTCTTACAGGGGAAGAAGTTCGGCTCTCTACACCGGATAATAATGCATCATTATCTGCAAAACCATGAATCTTATGATCCATTGCTGTGATTCCATCCTCAAGCGACTGTGCGATTTCTTCTGGAAAGATACCACGTACATCCCCAAAGACAGAAGCTCCTTTCATGCAAGAATGAACCATACCATAAGAAGTTGTGATCTGATCTTCTTTAAAGTCGCCAAAACGTTGGACAGGAATTTTTCCCTGTCCTGCCTGATAAGCTTTTTCTTCTAAGCTGCGCTGGAAAGAAATCCCGGCAAGCGGATGGTCAGAACCGAAGTCATCCGGAGTAACTGTAACAATCACAGCACTGTTTGCATTTTCTCCGGCACGGTCGTGATAGCTCATTCCATTGACTGCAAGACGATGCTCTTCAGAAGAAGCATTTACAACATATCCGCCCGGGCACATACAGAAAGTATAGACCCCTCTTCCATTGTCCAAGTTCTCGGTCAGTTTATATGCTGCTGCCGGAAGATCATTTCCCCGATCTCTTCCATATTGAGAATGATCGATCAATGTTTGTGGGTGTTCGATACGGACTCCGACGGCAAATGATTTTGCGCGCATCGGAATCTGATGCTTATAAAGCATTTCAAATGTATCACGGGCGCTGTGACCGATCGCAAAAACGGCTGCTCCGGCAGATACTTCTTCTTCTGCGGAATTCTCTGAGAGGTGAACAAGTTTCAGTGTTTTTGATGTCAGATCAACATCTGTGACCTGTGTATGAAAACAGAATTCACCGCCAAGCGAAATGATCTCCTGACGCATCTGGCTTACAACATCAATCAGGACATCCGTACCGATATGTGGCTTATGTGCATATAAAATATTTTCGTCCGCTCCGAATTTTACGAAAGTCTCAAGAACGAAACGGTTACGTCCTGTCTTATCTTTTACAAGTGTATTTAACTTTCCATCTGAAAATGTACCAGCGCCGCCTTCACCGAACTGGACATTGGAAGAAGGGTCAAGCACACCGGTCTCCCAGAAACGATCCACATCCTTCTTACGTTCTTCTACACAAGCACCACGTTCAAGAACCAAAGGACGGTATCCTTCCAGTGCAAGCAGATAAGCGCAGAATAGTCCGGCAGGACCGCTGCCGATGACAATCGGACGGGCATTCAGAATCTCTGTTCCGTGAGATGGAATCTGGTAATGCTTCTCTTCTACTTTCTGGATGTTTCCTTTACAATGCTTTAAAACAGCATTCTCATTGGAAACAGTGACATCAACCGTATACACATAGAACAACTCCGGTTTTCTGCGTGCGTCTAATGACTGACGGTGAATCCGATAAGTAAAAGAGTCCCCTTTCTTTAGATGAAGTGTCTTTTGTATCTTCTTTTCAAGAGCTTCTTCCGTGTGTGGAATCTGCAGTTTCAGCTGATTAATTCGTATCATTTATCTATCCTTTCTTTCAGGAAATCTAATATTAAAGTATATCATCCAGATATTGGTTACAAGTTAGCAGCAGGCAATTATGCAGATGCGGCGGAGCGTCCTGCAACATAACCGCTTGCCCACGCCCAGGTGAGATTATACCCACCGCAGATTGCATCTACATCGACCAGTTCTCCGGCAAAATAAAGCCCGGAAACAAGTCTGGATTCCATTGTTTCTGGATTAATCTGTGTCGTATCAACACCGCCACAGCAGATCTGTGCCTGTTCATAAGAATTTGTCTTAATTACAGGTGATTTGAATTCCTTGATCATCCATGCCAGCCTCTGAATATCTGCATCTGTGAAATTGCCGCATAGCTTCTCTTTTTTGATCTTGGCAAATTTCAGCCATACAGTGGCCAGTTTTTCATGAAACAGGCCGGTAAAGAATTGCTCTGCTGTTTTTTCCGGCTGGCGGTTGGCACGTTCTTTCAGAAGAATTTTTACTTTATCAACCGAATATTCCGGAAGAAAATCCAGCATGGCAACAACTTCCTTCTGCTCATATAATGCTTTCGACGCATAACGGCTGATCTGGAATACCGGAATTCCTGAGATTCCATAGGCGGTCAATTGAAGTTCACCGGTATCAGCAGCAGTTAATTCACCGTCAACAAACAACGAAACTTTTCCCTGTGCACGTACTCCGGCAATTGCGCGGAAATGCTTTCCGGTACAATGTAAAGCACAAAGAGCAGGAAGTACAGGAATTATCTGATGTCCAAGCTGTCTGGCTAAAGTGTATCCGGAACCGTCAGAACCGGTGGAAGGTGCGGCTTTTGATCCATTGCAGAGAATCACTTGATCTACGGTTAAAGAACCGTGTGATGTCTGCAAGGAAAATCGTTCATTTGTTTTCTGTATTCCAGTACAGGAGATTCCTGTACGTACATCAACTCCAAGACGGTATACTTCCTGTTCTAATACATCACGGATGGCACTTGCCTGATCAGAGTACGGATACAGATATCCATTTCTGTCTTTTGGATAGATTCCAAGTTCTCGGAAAAAAGCAATGACTTTTTCCGCCGGAAATTGATCCAGTACCTGCGTGATAAAGTTAGGCTGCTCCGAACGATAACAGGAAGTATCCTGATAAGTATTCGTATAATTACACCGGCCATTTCCAGTCACTAATATTTTCTTACCCAATCTATCGTTTTGCTCCAGAAGGAGAACTTTCGCTCCTTTTCTGGCAGCGAAAATGGCGGCCATCATTCCTGATGCACCGCCACCTATAATTGCAATTGTGTTCATTAAAATTCATATCCTCTTACTTTCTTAGCAGATTACATCTGTCTGAATTTTAACATAACAATTCATTCAACTCAACTGAATTTTCGATAGATTCTCTCGAAAAATTGTTTTACAGAAGTTCTCTCACACGCTCGATAGAAAGAACGCCTGCATCAATAACGCTCTGCAGTGATTTGAGAATACCAAGCTTTGCATGATACCATGTGAGTCCACCCTGGAAATAGACAGCGTACGGAGGTTTTACTGGTCCGTCTGCACTTAATTCAATGGAAGAACCCTGAACGAAAGCACCAGCTGCCATGATCACATCGCTGTCATATCCCGGCATTGCCCATGGTTCCGGGCTTACATAACTGTCTACCGGAGCAGCTGCCTGAATTCCCTTACAGAATGCAATAACACCTTCTGCAGATCCAAGTGTAACCGCCTGGATGATATCATGACGGGATTCAGAACCGTTCGGAATTACCGGATATCCTAAAGCTTCGTAGATATTTGCTGCAAAAGTAGCACCCTTTAAAGCACCGCATACAACAGTTGGTGCAAGGAAGAATCCCTGATAGAAGGACTGTGTAACACCAAGTGTAGCACCGACTTCTTTACCGAGTCCTGGAGAAGTCAGACGATAAGCACAGTTTTCGATCAGATCAGCTCTTCCGGCAACATATCCGCCGATTGGGGCAAGTCCGCCACCCGGATTTTTGATCAGAGAACCGACGATCATGTCTGCACCGACATCACTTGGCTCAATACGTTCAACGAATTCACCGTAACAGTTATCTACCATACAGATGACATCCGGGCGACGCTCTTTGATAAATGCAATCAGTTCGCCGATTTTTTCTACAGAGTAGCTTGGGCGTGTCTGGTATCCTTTGGAACGCTGGATTGTTGCCAGTTTGATTGTTTTATCTTCCAGAGCTTTTTCAATCGCAGGATAATCAAAATATCCATCTTCCAGAAGTTCTACCTGTTTATAGGAGATTCCATATTCTGCAAGAGAGCCGTTAGATGGACGGATTCCGATTACTTCTTCAAGTGTATCATATGGTTTTCCAACCGGAGATAACAGTGTGTCTCCGGGACGAAGATTCGCTGCAAGCGCGAGGGCAAGTGCGTGTGTTCCGCAAGTGATCTGTGGGCGCACCAGAGCGGCTTCTGTATGAAAAACAGAGGCATAGACATCCTCTAAAGTATCTCTTCCCTGATCATTGTATCCATATCCGCTTACATAGTTAAAGCATCCTTCACTTACGCGGTTCTCCTGCATGGCATGAATTACTTTTAACTGATTGTATTCAGCGTTTCTGTCAAATTCTTCAAAACGTTCTTTTAGTTTCTCTTCTGTCTTCTGTCCGAATGCCCAGACTTCTTTGCTGATTCCTAGCTGTTCGTAAATTGTTTCTGTAGTTGGTGTATTCATTTTTCTTCTTCTTTCTTTTTAAGTTTTTTATTGTTGATTTACATGGCAAAGCTGCATTTTATCTAAATGCAGCCTGATGTCCTAATGAATGATTTCTTTTTCCTTTAAAACAGTGAGCATCTGTTGGATCAGTTGTTTATCTTCTCTTCCAATCTCACTTTTATCAAGCCAGATGACATCTCTTTCTCTTCTAAACCAGGTCAGCTGTCGCTTGGCAAAATGTCTTGTGTCTCTCTTAATAATGCGTACGGCTTCTTCCAAAGGATACTCTCCTTCAAAATAGCCAAACAGTTCTTTGTATCCAAGTCCCTGCATCGCAACACTTTCTCTTTTAAGTCCGCGCAATCTTAATGCATTGACTTCTTCAAGAAGTCCTTCCTGCATCATCAGATCGACACGTTTATCAATCCGGTCATAGAGAATCTTACGATCATCTGTCAGCACAAAATATGCGGAGTTATAAGCAGATTCTTTCTCTCGTTCCGCCTCATTGTGCTCGGAAATCTTCTGTCCGGTCTGCTGATAATATTCCAGCGCGCGGATCACACGTTTTATATTATGAAAATGAATCTGTTCCGCAGATTCCGGGTCTACTTTTTCAAGCATTTCATGAAGATATTCTGCGCCCTGGGTTTTGGCAAGTGCTTCTAATTCTTCCCGATAAGCAGTATCGGCATTATTTTCTGTGAAATCAATGTCGTAAAGTAATGCCTGAATATAGAATCCTGTTCCGCCGACAACGATCGGAATATGTCCCCGCTGATAGATTCCTTCCATTGCTTCTTTTGCCATCTGCTGAAAGAGAACAACGTTAAAATCCTCAGACGGATCAAGAACATCTACCAGATGATGCGGCACACCGTCCATCTCTTCCGGACGGATCTTGGCAGAGCCGATGTCCATCTCCTTGTAGACCTGCATAGAGTCAGCAGAAATGATCTCTCCGCCGATCGCTTTGGCAAGTCCGATGGAGGCAGCAGTCTTTCCGACAGCGGTTGGGCCGGTCAGAATGACAAGTGGGCGTTTGTTTGTCTGTTCCATCTATATTTCCTCGATTCCTTTTATACAATTCGTTTAAATTTCTTTTCCAGATCACGTTTTGTCATGGCAATGATTGTCGGTCGTCCATGCGGACAGTGATATGGATTGTCCAGTGTCAGGAGTTCGCCGATCAGTTTGTCTACTTCCTGTGCAGAAAGGCGGTTATTTCCCTTTACAGCAGCCTTACAGGACAAGGATGCAACCTTCTCATCGATCAGCTCCGGTGTCATAGAAGTAGAAAGACCTTCGGTCAGATCATCGATCATCTCCATCAGAAGTTCTTTCTTGGCAATACTGAACAAATTGTCAGGTACTGCACGGACTGCATATTCTTCCCCACCAAATGGCTCAATCTCAAACCCAATGCGTGAAAAGCGGTCCATATTTTCATTCAGAAGCTGTGCTTCCTGCATGGATAAGCTTAAAATGATCGGAGGACTTAAGTACTGAGAAGTAAATTCTCTGCTTTTCATTTCACGCAAGGTACGCTCATACAAGACGCGTTCATGAGCCGCATGCTGATCAATGATGTAGAGATTATCTTTGAATTCTACGAGCCAGTAGGTGTCAAAGACCTGGCCGATCAATTTATATTCTGCACGGATATCTCTTTTTAAGAAATTTTCTTCAAAGAGATCCATCTGCGTACCGTTTTCTGGTTTGGATTTTTGAACTGCTGCCGCAGTTTCCGGTGCAACTGTCTTATCTGCTGCTTCAACGGCGTATTTGACATGTTCAGCAATTTTGTCTTTCTGTTCATCTGCACGGAAAATCTCTTTCCGGTCTGCAACTTCGGCGGAAGAAGAACGATTATGGTAAGAAAGTACGCGCTCCTTCATCTTACGGATAAAATAATCCTCATCCTGAACATCATCCTTAACCGTTTCCTTGGATTCTTTGATCAATTCCGCAGCTGTTACTTTTTCATTCTCCTTACGCGGACGAAGAAGAAACGGACTGCCGGTATCCTCTTTATCTTTGGTCGAAGCGGATGTGAATGTCTTTTTCACTCGCTCCGGTCTTTCTGCCATGTTTTCGTTCGATTCCACCGGATCAGGAACTTCTGCTTTCTGTATCAGTTCCGGTTCCAGTAAAGTCCTGTGTACGGCTTCAAAGACGGTATTATAAACCTCCTGCTGCCGCGAGAAGCGAAGCTCCATCTTTGTCGGATGCACATTGATATCTACATTTTCTCCACTCAGATGAAAATGCAGAACTGCAAATGGAAACTTGTGCTGCATCACAAAATCACGATAAGCGTCTTCCACGGATTTGGAGATCATTGCACTTTTGACATAACGGCCGTTTACGAAGAAATTTTCAAAGTTGCGATTTCCACGTGTGATGATCGGCTTGCCGAGAAAACCTGTGATATGGATACCATTTTTCTCATAATCGATCTCAATCAGGTTAGCTGCCACATCACGGCCATAGACATTGTAGATCACATCTTTCAGTTTTCCGTTTCCGGAAGTACGAAGTTTTTCCTGTCCGTTATTCAAAAACTGAAAAGCAACTTCCGGATGAGACAGGGCAAGGTGCATCAAGAGATCCTGCACATGTCCGGCTTCTGTCATTGGTGTCTTTAAGAATTTTCTTCTAGCAGGAACATTGTAAAATAACTGATGGACGAGGAAAGTTGTCCCATTTGGCGCACCGGTATCTTCCAAGGATACTTCTTTTCCACCTTCAATGACATAACGGGTACCAAACTCTGCATCGGCAGTCTTTGTGATCAGTTCCGTCCGGGTAACAGCTGCAATACTTGAAAGCGCCTCTCCACGGAATCCCAAAGATGCAATATGAGACAGATCTTCCACTGTCTCAATCTTGCTTGTAGAATGCCGCAGAAAAGCACGTTGCACTTCATCCTGCGGAATGCCACAGCCATTATCTGTAATACGGATGAAGGAAATACCCCCGTCCTTGATCTCTATTTTTACAGAAGTAGATCCTGCGTCGATCGCATTTTCAACGAGTTCCTTTACAATTGAAGCAGGACGCTCAATCACTTCACCTGCGGCAATCTTATCAATTGTGATCTGGTCTAATACATGAATGTGTGGCATATTTCCGCCTTTCCTTTTACCAACGGTTCTTCAGCTTATTCTGTAACCGGTAGATTGTATTTAAAGCATCGATCGGTGTCAGATTTCCGACATCGATATTTTTCAATTCATCAAGTACGTCATCATCTTTTACAGTGTCAAACAGAGACATCTGTGCCATATCACTTCGTCATACTTCTTTGCCTTACTTTTTTTCTTTGCAGTATGTTCCTTGGCCGCGATCTCACTGACGCGGTTTGTGATATCCTCATCGCTGAGTTCTTCTACAATTTCTTTCGCACGGGAAATGACAAGATCCGGTACTCCGGCAAGCTTTGCAACCTGGATACCATAACTCTTGTCAGCACCGCCTTTTACGATCTTTCTTAAGAATACGATGTCATCTCCCTTTTCTTTTACAGCAATACAATAGTTGTTGACATTATCAATCTTTCCTTCGAGTTCTGTCAGTTCATGATAATGTGTAGCAAATAAAGTTTTTGCTCCCAACAGTTTGCTGTCGCTGATGTATTCTACAACAGCCCAGGCAATTGACAGACCGTCAAATGTACTTGTTCCGCGTCCGATTTCATCAAGAATGAGAAGACTTTTTGAGGTTGCATTTCTTAAAATATTGGCAACTTCGGTCATCTCAACCATGAATGTACTCTGTCCGGAAGCAAGGTCATCGGATGCTCCGACTCTGGTGAAAATACGGTCGGAAAGACAGATGTTCGCGCTTTCTGCCGGGACAAAAGATCCGATCTGAGCCATCAGTGCGATCAATGCAGTCTGACGCATGTAAGTTGATTTACCTGCCATATTCGGACCTGTGATGATTGAAATTCTATGTTTCTTATCATCCAGATAAGTATCATTGGCAATAAACATATCATTTGGAATCATTCGCTCAACGACCGGATGACGGCCTTCTTTAATATCAAGGATTCCTTTTTCATTAATTTTCGGACGGACATAGTTGTTGCGCTCTGCAACAAGTGCAAGAGAACTGAAAGCATCCAGTGCGGCAACTGCTTTGGCAGTTTGCTGGATTCTCTCCACCTGTCCGGCAATCGTTTCACGAACTTCGCTGTAAAGCTCATATTCCAGTGCATACAGTTTATCTTCCGCACCAAGGATCATATCTTCAAGTTCTTTAAGCTCCGGTGTGATATAACGCTCAGCATTCGCAAGGGTCTGTTTTCTTGTATAATAATCCGGTACAAGATCCTTGTAAGAATTCGTCACTTCCAGATAATAGCCGAAGACTTTGTTGTATTTTATTTTCAGGTTTTTAATGCCTGTTTTTTCTCGTTCATCATTCTCAAGTTTTGCAAGCCAGTCTTTTCCGTCCGATTTCGCCCGGCGAAGCTTATCAACTTCTTCGTTATAACCGTCGCGGATAATATTTCCCTCTTTCATGGCAAGCGGCGGATCCTCACGAATGGCTTTCGTGACGAGCTCGCAGAGATCCTCTAATGCATCTAGATCTTCATAAATCTCTTTTAAAAGCGGTGCCTGCAGATCCTGTAAAATATAGCGAATCGGTGGCAGCATCTCCAGAGAACCTTTGAATGCGGTGAGGTCTCGCGGATTCGCAGAACCGTAAGTGATCTTCGTGATCAGACGCTCCAGATCGTAGACCGGAGATAAATATTCCCGGATCTCTTCACGGGCAATGGCCTGATTTTTCAGTTCTTCTACTGCATCCAGTCTGCGGTTGATCTCGGATTTATCGATCAAAGGCTGTTCTACATTTTTGCGAAGCTACGTGCGCCCATCGCAGTACGTGTTTTGTCAAGAACCCAGAGAAGGGAACCACGCTTCTGCTTTTCACGTAAAGTTTCGCACAGCTCCAGATTTCGACGTGTAGAACTGTCGATCAGCATATATTTTCCTGTGATATATGGTGTAATATGTGTCAGGTTGGAAAGTGAATTTTTCTGTGTCTCAAATAAATAGATCAGAAGTGCTCCGGCACTGATGATTCCACAGTCATAATCAGCAAGTCCAAGCCCTGCAAAATTCTTTACTTTGAAATGCTCAAGCAGCTTATCTTTGCAAACAGCATCATCAAAATACCAGGAATCGAGAGAATAAATCGTGATCCCAAGCTTGTCTCTCATCGCATCCAGATCCATACCGCTCATATAGAACGCTTCGTTGCAGATGATCTCAGACGGACTGAATTTATAAATCTCATCCATCAGGCGACTGCTGTCCGGAAGCTCTGTGACAAAATAATCTCCGGTAGAAATATCTGCGATTGCAACTCCATAGCGGTCTGCAATATAGACGATACACATGATGTAATTATTCTTCGTTTCATCTAATGCCTGTGTATCCAGATTCGTTCCGGGTGTAACAATTCTTACAACCTCACGTTTTACGATCCCCTTCGCAGTCTTTGGGTCTTCTACCTGTTCACAGATTGCGACTTTGTATCCCTTCGCAACAAGACGGTTCAAGTAACCTTCTACGGCATGGTATGGGATTCCGCACATCGGGGCACGTTCATCCAGACCACAGCTTTTCCCGGTCAGTGTGATCTCAAGCTCTCGGGATGCAGTCAAGGCATCGTCAAAGAACATTTCGTAGAAATCGCCGAGGCGGTAGAATAAGATACAATCCTTGTACTGCTCTTTCGTCTCGCAATAAATTTTCATCATCGGTGTCAGCTTATCTATGTCAATATTTTCCATCAATTTCTCCTTAGTTTTCAAAGGTTTTCTAAAAACTCTTTAGAATGTAAGTTCGCAAATCATTCTAACAAATTTTAACATGAATTTCAAGCTGATGTTGAGAACGTAGAAATGTATCATTTTGTCGGAGTACCTATATCGCAATGTGCGAAGAGAGCGAACTGAAGAATATTCGTTTAATATTCTTGGGTTCGCTCTCTTCTTTTAATTTGAAAAAATTATTATTTCATTTTTCATAAACAACTTCTAACTGTCCGGCATCCATCTCGCACACTGTATCACACAACCATTCCATTTCCATCACATTGTGTGCAGCTAACAGGATAGTTGTTCCTTTTTCTTTCAATTCAACAAAGAGTTCGCAGACATCCTGTGCGCCTCTTTTATCCAATCCATTGAATGGTTCGTCTAAAATTAATAATTTTGGTCGCTCCATGATCGCCTGTGCAATTCCAAGGCGTTCTCTCATCCCAAGTGAATATTGACCTACTTTCTTTTTAGAAAACGGATCAAGACCAACTCTTGCGATTGCATCCCGGATCTCAGTATCTCCTATTTTTCGATTAAGTTGTGCAAGGCGTTTTAAGTTTTCATATCCACTGATATATGGAAGAAATCCCGGACTCTCGATAATCATTCCGGTATTTTCCGGAAAATCAATATCTTTTCCAATTCTTTTTCCATAGACATATACGCTCCCTCTGTCAGGTTGAAGAAAACCGCAGATGCATTTGAACATTACAGTTTTACCGGAGCCATTAAATCCCATGATTCCGTGGATTTTTCCTGCCTCAAAGGTATGACTGATTCCTTTTAATACTTTTTCTTTGCCAAAAGATTTTGTTAGATTTTTAACTTTCACAGCAGCTTTCATAATTTTCCCCTTTCTTATTCCGTCAGGATTCATCAACCTGAGAAAATGTAAAATTATATCGTTTGATACATTTTCTCGAGATGAAAAGCAAAATACATATCACTGCAAGGAATAACAGGATGCTTATTTTTATTTGTGGCAAATAATCATATCCGAAATTATGCATTGGAAATGTTGCGTGATTTAAGGGTGATAACCATCCGCAAAGAATATTTGCCCGATAGGAAAGCCCTCCACCCAGATGAAAAACTTTTTGAAAAATATCCGGAGTCAGAAGAATTCCATAAAGATTTATCAAGAGTGCGCCAACAACGCCTCCGGCTCTTCCCTTCTGTAGATTTAATACAAGCATGACGGAAGTAATAAATAACGAATAGAAAAGCATAAGAAATACAACACAGATTGCACATTTATATGGTGTTGTCATTTCCATTGTCTTTATTGATACAGGAACCGTAAGATGATTATTACTTCCATATCCAATGCTTGCAGCAGTCTGGCTCCATACATTTCCAACGTAAGCCCAAGGACTTGCAATTAGAAGTTCTGTCAGGCAGAGGAAGACTGTATAAAGGCAAGTAGACAGGATCACATATAGGATCTGACTTGCCATCCATACGCTTCGCTTTGTCCGGATCAGCCAATAGGGCGTCATCTGATTTACAAAAGGCATATCTGCAAATAATAACAGCAGTAAAAGGGATGAAAGCATCACAGACTGCGCATCACCGAAGGTCCAGATCAGTGGCTCGAACATTTGCACCGGTGTCTGGAATGTCTGTGCCTGCTCTAAAATCTGATTTGTCAACATCAGACAAAGTACAAATCCTAATGCAAAAGTCATCCAGATTCTCGGATTTTTGTCCCAGTCAGAGAAATTTCTTTTTGTTAGAAGAAAGATTTGATGAATGTCCGTTTTAAATTGCGTTTTTTTCATGCCACCACTCTCCTTACCACGCATTTACGCAAAGCCAGTGCCAGAAGACTGCTGATCAGAAGCAGAGCCAAAAGACAGAATCCGTTTCCATAATATGCCGGGCTTGCCCACTGCTTTGGACTTAGGAAAAAATAATTGCGGTAATATCGTTCTTGAAACACTGTTAGTACATAATATAAAATAAATGGAACAGCACAGCTCAGATACTTATTTTTAGTCAAAACTGCTGTCAGTGAACCGCATAAAGACCACAATGCTCCATTTAGAAAAAGTCGGATAAATCCAATTCCTGTGATACTTATTACCTCTGATATATTTTGCAAAGTATTCAGAGTCGGGATATTTCTACAGATAACTATAAAAACAACCAATGCAATTCCTGCCGCTGAAACGGAAATGGCACCACCTGTGAATGCGACTCCAAAACTTTTCATCCAAATATAATTTCTTTTTCCTATTCTGTTAATAAGAAACCATGCATAGCGGCTGTGTAATTCTTCCTGTATATCTGCGGCTGTTGCCAGAGGAACCAACAGTGGAAAGAAAAGCAAGGCTTTTTCTGAAGTGATTGCATAGGTGAAGATGCATAACCAGGCTTTCCCTTCTGTTGATCCACCGAAAGCGATCAGATGATTTCGATAAGGAAGTGCAACAATCAAAAGAACCGCACACAACGCCAGTACAGAGATATAAAATCTTCGGTTTCCAAAGTCATATTTCAATTCTGTTCTGAAAAGATGTCTTCGTTTCATATTCTATCATCTCCAATAAGAACCTATTCTTCCACCGTCTGTTGCATTTAATACAATGTAGTCGGTCTGATATCCTTCTATTTTTCTTCCGGCTGTTCCAAGTTCGGCAGTTGCATCTTGACTCTCGCTTATAGTGAAAAACCATGCCGGAACCAGCCAGGCATTTTGTGGATTCTTATATGCCGGTATATAAGTATATCCCAGTTCGACAGTTGCAACATCATAACCAAATATCGTCTTGCTCTCTGCAGGCTGACTGGAAGGGTAAAGATATTTCACCTGATCGATCAGGCGGTTTTCTATTTCATCAAATGCAAGGAGTTTTACATTTTCTGTAACTATCTTTTCTTCCTGACTCATACCCTTCCATTTGAAGGAACGGATTCCATCTTCTGTCACTACAATATAAATCTGCTCTACCGGCATGGAAGGTGCATATGCAAATCCACTATCATCTGAATATCCTCCGGTTTTATCCTGATTTATTTTTAATCCGGAAACAGAAGGAACGTAAGTAAGACGATAACCTGTTTTTCCAAGATTTGGATCAGCATTCCATAATGCTTCCTGTTGTTCTAATATAGTGGCTTCCGGATAATCAGACTGTGCATACCAGAGGATTTTGTCTGATGACAACAACTGCATATTTTCGAGGTTCAGATCTTTCAGAATTTTTTCAGCTTCATCTTCTGCTGTCTCTTCTAAGAGAGTGGTTTCTTTCATCTGGTCTTTCAGTGTTTGTAGTTTCTCCATAAAAGATTCTTTTACGCTTCCTGCAGGAACTCCATATTCGTCTGTGCGATTCTCTATTGCCAGATAGTTTTCAATAGTTGCCAGTTCGATCCCATTTCCTTCTGACCAGGAGAAGATACTATAATTTCCTGCTTCCGGATCGTAAGTTTCTGCATTGATCGTACCCTTTGCATCTGCACCAACCGTTGCCTGAAAATGAATCTCCATTCCATCCTGCTTTGTGGTATCCGGAAGAATATCATATCCGTAAGCTTCCAGTGATTTTCTTTTTGCTTCATACGCCGGATCTGTCTTTTTTGATGTGTATTCAATCTGTCCAATTTCCTGCAATGGTGTCTGCTCTGGCGCAAGAGGAAGAACTTCTTCCACTAACTTTTCAAGCCTGTTAAATCATACTCCACACTGTTGTCAGCATAGAATCCTTCCCTGTTCTTAATCCTATCTAAGAGGTTCTGATAGTATTCTCTGGTAAGTTCCTGCGTCTGATACAAAATCTCTCCGCCTGCAAAATAGGAAATAAGTCCGTTTAATTGTTCAAGCTCCAGTTTTTTCTGACTGACTTCAATCACCGGAAGATTTCCTGTCGTAACAGATTCTAATTTCTGATCTGCGTGAAAAACTCCGCGGTCATTACTCCATGTTACTGTTGTGTCCCAGTGTTCCGGCAGATCCAGTGTCTGTGTCTCTCCATCTTTCAATGGTTCTGCAATTACATCCTCGCTTAATCCTCCGGCCTTACTGACAACTGCACTCTGGTCAGGTGTCTTCTGACATCCCGTAAGTAACAGACCACAAGTAAGACTGACTGTCAGAATCGATGGTAAAATGATTTTAGTTCTCTTTTTCTTAATTGTCATGGCATCATTCCTCCATTTCCATTCCTGTTTGTGTGATACGAATTTCGTATCCTGAAAATTTGGAACAGGTTTTTTTCTTATATTCAGTTTAATCTTGTGGTGAAAGTACTGCAAGCGGATGGCCTTCAAGTACTGGATTACTGGACATGAGTATTTATAAATCAAAAAATGTTATTGAAACAACAAACATTCCATCTTCCATTTCATAGGCCAGATCTCCATCATATCGTGTAACAATCCGTTCCACACTTTTCAAGCCATATCCATGAAGAGATTTATCCTGCTTCGAAGTCAGAAAAGTATGTCCTGATTTGGCAGGAAGCTTATCGGTTCCATTCTTAATTTCAAGAAACAACATTTGCATATGCTGCTCAATCTTTATACTGATTTTCTTACGTTCTTTATCAGTCACTTTCTCACAGGCTTCCAGGGCATTGTCTAGCAGATTCCCAAATAGTGAACAGATCTCTCTTTCTTCCATCGTCAGACTGGATAGTGGTGTTACATCCAATTGGAAATCAATCCCTTTTTGTACTGCCAGGATTCGCTTTTGCCCAAGAATCAGATCCACTACATGATTTCCTGTATAAATCTGTGGATTGATTTTTACGAAATTTCTTCTGATTTCATCTACATAATTTTCCAGCTTTTCATATTCCTGATTTTTTACATATTCACTGATCACAAGATAATGATTCTTTGTATCATGAACAAGTTCTTTGTTCTGCTCGATGGAAGCTCTTATTTCCTCATATTTCTGTTTCTCCATCTCTTCTTTCATCAGAAGAAATGTATTTTGTCCCGTTATGTTTCTGTTTTTCCATATAAGAAATGTCATGACGCTGACAAGCACGATCATAGTAAGAAAACTGATGAGACTTCCTTTTAAGACATCCTGAATCACCGGAATTCCGGCTGCAGAGTACAGAAGCCCGTATTTTAAAAGTTTTTGATACTCCAGAACGAGTGCTGACAACAGTACGCCACATAAAACAAATACCCATTGAAAGGCTTCTATGTCTTTTTTCTTCTTCCAGCTTCTTATTTTGAAAATGATAAAAAAGAAAATAATTAATAACAGGCTTCGTATCACACAAGATACTTCATTTTCATGGTAACGGAAAAATAGAATCTGAGGGTTTTCTGCCTGATTCCCGTAAATAAATGCGAGAAGGTAGTAAATGATATATAAAAATAATGTCATTGCTGCTTCATACATAGATGCGATCCCTGTAAGAAGAATCAATTTCTTTCGATAGGCAAGGAAACTTCCTAAAACCAAAATAAAAATCGTCAACAGGTATCCATAAGCACTAAACACAGATCTTTTGACCCATACAGAAATAATTGTTGAAGTGACGATTAAAACAAAATAGAGAATCCATTTATCTTTCGTTTTCAGAGTCTTTCTGTCTATAACTGTTCCGAATAACAGATAATAGAAAAGGAAGGTTTCAAGAAAATTCAGTCCAATCCATATTCCAAGTGTATCCATCGTTACGAATTCCTCCAGTAGAGATTGATTTCTCGCTTTACTTCTGCAAGTCTTGCCTTACTTACCGGTACTTCATATCCTTTTTCGAGATAGATAGTGTCACCGCTTACTCTGCAAATCTGCTTTATATTAACAGCGTATCCACGTTCCACCAGAAGAAATTGTCTACTATTTAACATTTTCAGTGCATTTTCCAAAGAAGTTCGCTCTCTCACAACGCCTTGGGTAGTAACATAATTTACATACTTAGTACCTTTGGATTTATACAGATAAAGAATATCCTTATAAAGCAATTTCACCTGTTCTGTACCGTCTTTTATAATACAGAATTCTTTCTTTTGTTTTTGCAGCTTTTCAATAAGCTGTTCAGCAACTCCGGGAAGACGAAATTCTAGATCCTGTTTCAAAATATACTGATATGCTTCGATCCGATAACTTTCTGCCGCATATTCTTCATAAGATGTGATGAAGACAATGTACATGTCAGGGCAAATCCTTCGGACCAATTTCCCCAGTTCCACTCCATCCAGCTGTTGCATCTGAATGTCTGTAAATAAAATATCCGCTGTTTCGCCCTTCTGAATTTCCTCAAAGAAACTTTCGCCCGATGCATATAGTTTAATCTCTACTTCGTGTTGTTCCTGTATATTTTCCTTTAGAGTTCGGAGAATTTGTTCTCTTGTCTGTTCTTCATCGTCAACGATTGCAATTTTTATCATAAGTTGAATTCACCTCGCCTCACATAATCAGTATCAGTATAACATACTTCGAACACGCATTCATATTATGGCCATAAAATATATTGGTTTGGGACATAAAAAAACGAAAGGCTCCTGCAGGAGCCTTTCAGACTACGGACTTCACAAGTTTCCGTTTTCATCTAGAAGATATATAGCAAAGACATTTCCAAGTTGCAGAGGATAACTTTCCTTGATGATGCCATCAAATACAATACGAATATGGTCACCGGCATTCAAATCAGGGAGCTCACCACTTTCTACTATATTCGTTGTTACAGAGAATTCTTCATCAACAGGAATACCACTATCAAAGGATTCTGAACATTTTACCTTAATTGATTTTTTCTTTACTTCAAGAACAGTTGCATCAAAATATACTTGTTCTTTTTCCTGACTTGAATTCAAATCTGCTACAGCTCCATCATAGACCATTAATTTTATCGTTTCATTTTCAGGAACATCAGCGTATACACCTACAGTACATGCCTTGTTTTGGGATATCTGATACAAGGAACTAACACCGCCCGCTGGAATTTCTGCTGTTCTTTCTTCTTCATCCGGTATTTGTAGATGAACAATAATATTGAAATTATTGCTGTTTTGAAAGGTGAGTATTCCAGTTTGGGAGGATACTTTTTTATCAGAATATGTAACTACATAGTTATTTGTCTCAGAGGTTTCTGCGCAAGTAACAGAACAATCCCATTTGTCTTGCTGAGAGGTATCTTGTTTACTATTGAAAGTGATAAACTCATCCCACAATTCCTCAAAATTAACAAACTCATAATACTTTTCATCAACACCGAAATAATGTCCCGGACAGAGTGTAACTACGTCTTTTCCTTGGAAATAAAGCTTATAGTAAGTAACTGCTCCACTTGATAATGCTTGATTTTTATCAACTTCATCACCAAGCTCAACTTGATTCAGCAAATGGACGAACTCCTTCTTTTCCTGATCTGACAGTGTATAGGAAAAATTTCCATCTTTCCCACCTGTTGTGCCAGAAAGTTCGATTTTATCAATTTCAGACACATCTATAGTTCCAAATTCAATAGCAGAATGGGTGGTATTCTTTTGACAGCCGGACAATAGAGTTAACGTAATCAGTATGAATGATAGGATCATTTTTGAAACTGTTTTTTTACATTTTGTTTTAAACATTTTTCTGCCCTCCTGCTAGTGTACTGCCTCATTGTTCGCTATTTTATCAAGTTTGGCAAAGTATTTTTACCATTTTTCTTTGAATCAATTATAACATGAACAAGTTTGCTTTTCACTTGTTATATGATAAATAAACGAAAAAATACATGTGTATGATTTTTAGTTTCATACTCATGCATTTTTTCTTACTTAATTATTGATTCATTTCATCCAACAGTTGTTCAATCTTTGATACAAACAGATCAAATGCGACATCATTCTTTCCACTGTTGATCACGATGTCTGCCTTGGAACGTGTTGGTTCTACATACAGATAATGCATTGGTTTTACAGTTGTCAGGTATTGTTTAATGATACCGTTAAGATCTCTTCCGCGCTCTTCCACATCTCGGGATATTCTGCGGAGAATTCGTTCATCTGCGTCAGCCTCTACGTAGATTTTGATATCCAGAAGATCACGAATCCGTTCATCGGCTAAAAGAAGAATTCCTTCTACGAGAATTACAGGTTTTGGTTCGATTCGAATCACTTCATCAGAACGATTATGAAGACTATAGTCATATACCGGACAATCAATTGCTCTTCCGGCTTTTAATTCTTTTAAATGTTCTACCAGAAGATCTGTTTCCAGAGAATCCGGATGATCATAATTCATAAGAACTCTTTCTTCGAATGGAACTCCTTCTTGTTTACATTTCTTCCGGCAGGAATATACGGTGAGATCGAATATCCTTTGATATCGATAAAAACTGCCCCAATTACAACAATCCCCATATTTAGTTACTCTCTATCCTTCCCATATAGTAAAATCCTTTACATTCGTCAAGGTGAACGTCAACCAGCTGACCGATCAGGCTTTCATCCCCCGGGAAATGAACGAGCAGATTATTGCTCATGCGACCTGTCATCAGATGCTTATCATGTTCGTTGACACACTCTACGAGAACTGTCTGCACGGTTCCTTCATGAATTGCACACTGTTCTGCGGAAATTGTCTGAACCTCATGTAAAAGACGATTGAAACGATCCTTTACAACGTCTTCCGGAACCTGATCTTCCATTACTGCAGCAGGTGTTCCGGTACGTTTTGAATAAATAAAAGTAAACGCGCTGTCGTAACGGACTTTTCTTACAACATCAAGGGTCTCCTGGAAGTCCTCTTCTGTCTCACCCGGGAAACCGACAATAATATCTGTAGTAAGTGATATATCCGGAACTGCTTTGCGGATCTTTTCAGCAAGTGCAAGATACTGTTCTTTGTTATAATGACGGTTCATAAGTTTCAGGATCCGACTGCTTCCGGACTGAACCGGAAGATGCAGATGTTTACAGATTTTTTTTGATTTACTCATCACTTCAATCAATTCATCTGACAGATCCTTCGGATGTGAAGTCATGAAACGGATTCTTTCAAGTCCTTCAATTTTTTCAATCTCCTGAAGAAGCTGTGCAAATGTCATCGGTTCTTCAAGGTTCTTTCCATAAGAATTGACATTCTGTCCAAGCAGCATGACTTCTACAACACCATCTGCAACAAGACGTTCGATCTCACGGATGATTGCCTTCGGTTCACGGCTTCTTTCACGTCCACGTACATAAGGTACAATACAGTAACTACAGAAGTTGTTACATCCGAACATGATATTTACACCAGACTTGAAAGGATATTTTCTTTCAACCGGAAGATCTTCTACAATCTTGTCTGTATCTTTCCAGATATCAATGACTGTTCTGTCAGACTGTATTGCAGATGTTAAAAGTTCTGCAAATTTGTAAATGTTGTGTGTGCCGAAAATAAGGTCAACAAAGCGGTAGCTCTTTTTTAATTTCTCAACAACTTCCGGTTCCTGCATCATGCATCCGCAAAGTGCGATCATCTTATGTGGATTCTTTTTCTTAATGGAACCAAGTTGTCCAAGACGTCCATAAACACGAAGGTTTGCGTTTTCACGAACAGTACAGGTATTGTAGATTACAAAATCCGCTTTCTCTTCATCCGTTTCTTCTGCATACCCAACCTTCTCTAAAATACCAAGCAGTTTTTCAGAGTCCCTCGAATTCATCTGACAACCAAATGTCGTCACACACGCAGTTAATGGACGCCCCAGTTTCTCAGACATTTCAGCAACGTATTCTTTTGCTTTTTCCATAAAATAATACTGACGGGCAGGTTCTTCCAACGGTGCATTTTCCACCAGTTTTACATTTTCAATTATTTCTTTCATTCTCATTTCCTTTATACAAACTGATTGCAGGATGCATCATAAGCATAGTCAATCAGATCTAATTTATCTATAAGTTCTTTTTTATTCACTTCCATCTCTTTACATAACTGATCCAGTGATGGATAAAAATCTCTGAGCTTTGTATTTATGACGCTCAGAAGGATAACAGGATCCTGTGGTAAATTCTGTAACATGATCCTAGTTTCCTTTCTTGTTCATATATTTTTCGCCATACTTCTCACCAAGATTAACAATACTTCCATCTTTTTGTTCCATGTCAATATTGTTCAGCTGGCTTCTTAAGTTCACTCGGATAAGTTCCATATATTCTTTACGAAGAATCTTCTGTTCTTTCGCTTCTTCCGGAGTGAGTCCTTCCGCTTTTGATTTTTTATATAATTCATTGATACGATCAATCTTCTTTTGTTCCATTGTCTATATCTCTCCTTTTTCTTGTTCCGTTTAATGTTGCGATATTCTTTACTGTTCACTCCC